>JAEUHE010000250.1 GCA_016793885.1 Verrucomicrobiales bacterium | reverse complement strand
TAGCCTAACCGAACAAACGGAGTAGGCTCCTTGAGTCCGGGTGACGCAAGTCTCAGAAGTCGGTGGCATCGCTGCGCGATGCTCCGTACCATTAACAATTCCGGGGGTGCGAGCACCCCCGGCTAAATCTCTTTGAACCCTGCGGGTTCGGGCCCTGCCGACCCTTCAATTCTCCATTTTAGGCTAAGCCTCCGCCGGTGGAGGCACTGTCACCATCCATCCAACGCCGAAGCGATCCTCCACCATTCCAAAACAGGGAGACCAGAAGGTTTTCCCCAGGGGCATGCGGATCTGCCCCCCTTCGGCAAGTGCCTGAAAAGTGCTGGTGGCCTCGGCTTCCGTATCCACCGTCAGGGACAGTGAGAACCCGCTGAAAGGCGCGGCCTCCGGGGAGCATCCGTCCGACAGCATGAGCAAGACGCACCCCACGCGCAGGGAAGCATGCATGATTTTGTTTTCAAATCCGGGAGGTAGCATGCCAGGGGGAGTTGGATCAGGGCTTTCCTTGAACCGCATCATCATCTCTAGTTCGGCTCCCAGCGCCTGACGGTAGAAAGCGATCGCCTCTTCACAGCGGCCATTGAAAAAGAGGTACGGTTGGATCATTCGGTTGCTGGTTGGTGCATTCATGGTTTGTTGCTCGGTCATTAGGTTAGGTTCGGCCACTTAGTTCGGGCCGCCCCTTCCGTTACTCGACGTTCGAACTCCCACCCCGAGGACAAGTTTTGCTGGCCGGGCTCAACATCCTTCCACGACGAACAACCCCTTTACCCATCCACAATCTGACCGTTGAGGCCGCTTTGGACCGCAACGGGTCCTGGGTGGCGCCGCCTTGGCGGCCCACCCAGGTTAGAGTTCACCGGAGATCACGCCGACTCAGGAGAGCGACGGCGGAGCAAAACCGGCGCGGTAGTTCCTCGAAACGATCGTCTCGTTCGCCTTGTCGTGGTTCGTGAAACGGTAGTTGGCCGCATCCCAACGCAGTTCCACCCCCGGATAACGTGTCGCCTTGACCGCCAGCAGGGCCGGTTCCGTGATTCGAGATCCAATATCGAACGGAGTCCACAGAGGCTTATGATCGCCCAGGCAATTGTCCGCCCAATCCTTCCAATGGTTGCGTGGGGCGACCTTAGGCATGGGCTCATCCTCCACTTCCTTGCCCTTGCGGAAGATCTGGGGGGAGCCATCCGCCTGCAACAACAACGTCCCCTCTTCGCAGACAACCATGGTGTGGTTGGCTCCCGGTTTCACTGGCGGGAGATTCAGTGCCGCAAACGAAGGCAGCAGGGCGTCGTCGTTGTAGTGAACTACAAACTTTTCCCGGGCGAACTTGCCACCGCCCGCATAGGTCAACGTGCTCTGATTGTGCGCCGTATGACCCACGCCGGAGGGCTTGGGCGTGTGGGTGATAACCGCCTCGGGAGAAGGCAGATCGTAAGCGAAATAGAGCAGGTCGAGCAGATGGCAGCCCCAATCAGCCAGTTGACCGCCACCGGTCTCCCAGAACGCCCGCCAGCGACGGGGTGCCAGGTCCTCGCTGTAGGGCATCTCCTGCTCCAATGGCCCACGCCACAGATCCCAGTTCAAATACTCAGGAACAGGTTTCGCGGCCGTGTAGTTGCTCCAGGGATCGGCGAAGTAATGCCCCCTCGACACGCCCCCAGTCCATACCCACGCCTCGACGGGCCGTCCGAGCTGGCCCTGGCGCAGGATTTCCACGGACACCATCCGACCTCGATTGCAGGAACGCTGATTGCCCATCTGAGTGACGAGCCCCGGACGCGCCTTGAGGCCATCGCGAATCATCTTAAGCTCCGCGAGCTGATGCACGAGCGGCTTCTGGCCGAACATGTGCTTATTGTGTTTCATCGCCATGAGCATCATCGGGGCATGGTGGAAATCAGGAACATCCACGATAGCCGCGTCAAAGTCTGAGGCCTTGTTAGCGAAGGCTTCGCGATAGTCGCTCACGGTCCACGCGTTGGGATGCTCCTTCTTGATCTTATCGAGTTCCCGGCTGTCGACATCACAAAAGCCCGCCCATTCGACTTGTGGATGTCCTCTCAGGCCGTTGCGCTGCAGGCCACCAATGCCGCCGACGCCCGCCTGGAAGATGCGAAGCTTGCTATTCTTGTTAACCTGGGCGCGCGCAGGCAGTGAGAGAGCCGCGACGCCAGCGGTCAGGATGGCACCATTTCGGAGAAAGGTACGGCGCGTGACAGGAGAAAACGATGGAGTTTGTCGTTCAATATTCATAGTGGCTTGCCCCGATTGATACACGGAAACCGTCCGAGCTCAAGGAAAGGATTGGCCTGGGGTGAAGTGGGGTGTGATTATTTCCGGGTGAGGGCGCATCCGCGCCAGCAGGAATTCCCGACTCCGTCAGGTCCTAACACGCGGTAGAGGGTTACCGGAGAACGGAACTATAACCCTCATCCGACCACGTCTTTGGGGAACCCACTCGCACTATTGACCGCGGTGGCACGACCCCATCTTTACCGCTAAAAATCGAGACTAGACAAGTTGTAGGAGATCCTTACTTCTTCGCAAGAATTCCTGCTGCCGAAGCCGCGAACCCGCAGGGTTCAAAGAGATTAGCCGGGCGATCGAAGATCCCCGGAGTTCCGTTCCCGTTTCCGCCGCACCCTGAAAGGCGTGCCACCCGTCGACGAATGGACTGACGAAACTGATTTGGTTCCTTGAGGCGGGTGACGCAAGTCGCAGAGGCCGGTGGCATCGCTGCGCGATGCTCCGTACCTTTAACAGTTCCGGGGGTGCGAGCACCCCGGGCTAGATCTCTTTGAACCCTGCGGGTTCGGGACCTGCCGACAACGTGTGAAACGCTGACGTTGCCCAGCTTGTCTAGTCGCCATCTTTGGAGGTAAAGATGAGAGAGGGCTGCCGCACTCCATAGGGCTGAACTTTCCTAAAGCTTGTGGCATCCCCATACATACCGTATGGAGTGGAGTCAATATGGTGAACGCATGCAACCAAATCAGCAGCCTCGCTGGAGATGTCGCTGGAAAGTGACCCTCCAACACACGATATGCGAAGCAATCCATCCAGATGCTCCACCCTCGCTTGCCATGGCCTTAGCGTGTGGATCAGGCTGACGATGACCCTGGTCAGTCAGTTCTCTACGTCCGCGCAACCTATCCCGGCGGTCTTCCCTCCCAGCACACTCTACCATGATTTCGATGGAAACGGCCTCAAGGAACAATTGATTAGCAATTCGTCCACCAATGAAATCCACACATGGGTGGCAAAGACTAAAAGCTGGGAGAGGGCAAGCTACGCCTTGCCTGCCGATGTACAACTGGTGGACGCCAATGGCCTGGATGCCGGACTCCGTTTCGTAGACCTCAATGGCGACGGGTTTGACGACGTTCTCTTCTCCAACTCAGAACGCTATTCGATCCATCTTTGGAATAAGAATGTACGGCCGGAACTCGGCTGGCTCCGCGGCTGGTCACAACTGGTACGGGCAGCTGCGCGCACCGGAGCGAAGAACGAGCCTCCTCCACTGGTTGGCGCGAAGGTGACGATCGTGGATGGGCAGCTGATCGTCACGCGACCAGGGGTGGACGGGAACCCCGCCGCGGTCGACCGAATCAAACCTCAGGAACTGATCGCCTTCGACATGCCACCACCCAAATCTCCTGAGGAAGGGCTCGCTTCCTTGCGCGTGCCATCAGGATTTCGAGTGGAATTAGTGGCCGCGGAGCCGGTGGTCATCGATCCCGTGGCTTTCGACTGGGGACCGGATGGCCGCCTGTGGGTTGTTGAAATGCGGGACTATCCGGTCGGCATCGATGGCAAAGGCCGGCCGGGTGGGGTGGTGAAGGTCATCGAGGATACCGATGGCGATGGCCGCTGCGATAAAACAACGTCGTTTGTGGAAGGCATCGGATTCCCCTCCAGTGTGATGCCCTGGAAAAAGGGCGCCCTGATCGCGGCCGCACCGGATCTGATCTATGCCGAGGACACCGATGGGGATGGCAGGGCTGACATTCGGAAAGTTCTATTCACCGGATTCACACCGGGTAACCAGCAACATCGCTTCAACGGATTCGAGTGGGGGTTGGACGGCTGGATTTATGCAGCCAACGGGGACAGTGGCGGAACCGTGAAATCGATGGCGACCGGGAAGTCCCTGTCCATCAGCGGTCGCGACATCCGTTTCCGTCCCGAAACCGGAGAGTTTGAGACCGTGTCCGCCCAAACGCAGTTCGGTCGCCGTCGGGACGACTGGGGCAATTGGTTCGGGAACAACAATCCCACCTGGCTTTGGCACGTAACCCTGCCGGAACATTACTTGCGGCGGAATCCCCGCTTGGCGGTGAAGCGCGTGCTGCACGTCCTGGCCAACTACCAAAACTCAAGCCGGGTATTTCCGATCAGCCCTTCGATGATCCGTCCCAATCAGCCCGAGTTCCTCAACCACACGACCAGTGGGTGCAGCCCCACCCCGTATCGCGATGACCTTTTCGGCCCGGAGTTTGCCACGACCATCTTTGCCAGCGAACCGGTGCACAACGTGGTGCATCGAGAGGTCCTTTCGAGAGCAGGCTCCGGATTTGTCAGCCATCGGGCGAAAGGAGAGGAACACAGCGAATTTCTCGCCAGCACCGACAATTGGTTTCGCCCCATCACGACCAGGACCGGGCCCGACGGCGCACTCTACGTTGCCGACATGTATCGGTTTGTCCTGGAGCACCCCGAGTGGATCTCCGCCGAGATGCAAGCGCGGCTCGACCTGCGGGCTGGAGAGGACAAAGGCCGGATTTATCGTGTCGTTCCGGAAGACAAGCCCCGACGAACGATTCCCAACCTCTCCAAGCTGAACCCGGGCGAACTCGTCGTCGCCATGGACAGTCCCAGCGGTTGGCAGCGTGACATGGCACAACGGCTCTTGGTAGAACGGGCCAGTCTTTCAACGACGTTACCGCTCCAATCCTTACTGTCCTTAACGCACGCGCCGCAAGTTCGCGTGCAAGCACTGGCCACGCTTGGGCTACTCGGAAAACTCACAACGGAAACGCTCCTACCCACCCTGGCGGACCCTCATCCAGAGGTGCGACGCGAAGCTCTTCGTCAGAGTGAGGCGTTTGAACCTTCCTCGAAGGAAGTTCTGGCGGCCGTTGTGGCGATGGCGGGGGATAGTGATGCCAGCGTGCGCTTGCAGGTCGCCTTTTCTCTCGGGGCATGGCCTCTGGCGGTGGCGGAACCCGCGCTACGCCAACTCGTCGCTCGAGAGGATGCGGACGAACTGCTGCGCATCGCGGTGATGTCATCCCTTCCGCCCGACAGCCCGCTTTTCCGCCTACTGGACTCGAAGGCACCCGTCCCGAAAGCCGCCGCTCCGATCCAGCTGACTGCCTCTTCGCCCGATCGGGCACAAGTCATCGCCACCTTTTCCGGAATCGAGAAGCTCTCCGGCGATCCAGCGCAGGGCAGGAAACAGTTCCAGACCCTGTGTCTTCCTTGCCATCGGCTGCGCGGCGAGGGGCACGAGGTCGGACCGGACCTCGGCATGGTGAGCACCAAGCCAACCGAGTGGCTTTTGACCGCCATCCTGGATCCGAGTCAGACTGTGGAGGCTCGCTATTCCGCTTGGAAGATTGAACTGAAGTCAGGTGAGACGTTGGAAGGCATGGTTTCAACGGAAACGGCTAACAACATCGTTCTGCGCCTGGCCGGAGGGCAGGATCAACCTATCCTGCGGACCGATATCTCCACGCTTAGTCCTTCCAAGCTCTCCCTAATGCCCACGGGATTCGAGTCGGCACTGAAACCCCAAGATCTGGCGGACCTGATCCGCTGGTTGCGTGGCCCGTAGATTCGGGTAGTTCACTGCTTGATGAACTTCAAGTAATCGATGTCGCCGATTGACCCGGATTCCCCTCCTACATCCATGACCACCTTCATGGTCTGTCGGCCGGCAACCAGTTTGATCCCATCGACAGAGAAAGGCTTGAGATTTTGCCAGCCACCCGTGTCCGGAATCTTAATGGGCCCGGAGCGGTCTACGCCGTTGAACTCCAAATGCAGCTGTCCCCCCGGTCCCTGGCAAGCAACGTGCATGTCGATGCGATAGGTGCCCGCAGATTTCACGTCGACCGTATAAACCAACCATTCTCCGGGCCTCGTCCAGCCCAAGTTGAACTTGCCGCTGGCCGCCTCACGCCATTCGAGATCGACGCCGGTGTCTCGGTAAGGCGGAAGCTTCTTCTCCAGATTCTCAGGTTCTTTATCATGATAGGCCACACCCTCCCCGCCTTCATTGAAGTCCTCCAACTCGATCATCCCCGGAATAACGAGACTCTTGTAAGGACGGGAGCCGTTATGGAAGGAGGCCTCGTCCGTCGTCCCCGAGGTTGAACAACCGATAGGAGCGATCGTGACCGAGAGGACCAAAACGACGGCGAGCTGAAAGCGTGTGCGCATGTACCGTGGTTACCCACGAACTACGGCCGAATCAAATCAATTTCGGTGTCCACCGCGCCGGACATGGCTTCGCCTACTTGCACCAAGCTAAAATCCCGACCGCTCCTTTAGCCGCAAGAAACGAAAAATGACGAAAAACGTTCCGAACCCAAGAATTCACTGGCCAGGCCGATGACGCTCAAGCGCTCTTCCACTCCTCGATGTTTCTGACCCGAGTGATACGACCCGGAGCACCGAGTCGACCGTAAAGCTCCTGCGCCCAATCGTAGGTTGTCGGCGCGCCGCCAATGAACACCAGTTCCGTGGGCCACAACAGACCCGCAACTTGAGGGAGGTCGATGATGCGAAGGCAGTTCAACATCTCGATAGCTGGACCACGACCCTCCGGATCACTCCCGGCGTTTTGAGTTGCCGGAGGATTCTCAAGAAACAGAGTGCGAACCCGACCATGAAGCAACGCCGCATAGAGCGCGACCGCACACATCTCCCCTCGTGCCGCAAGCGAGAGCCGTTCAGGATCAACTTCAGGAAGCTCCTTGACGGCTTCCAAAGCACGCAAGGTGTCCCAAACCCGCATCGAGGCGAGGGTGCGGCCCGTCCAGGCGGCCGCACGACGTAGATGCCAGTTAAGCTCCGCGCCCCAAGCAGTGTCGCCAGTCCCCCGGGGATCGAACGCAACACCGCACCAAGGGGCCTTGATTTGTGACAAAAAGTTTCGCGTACCGTGCCGACCTTCACCCGGCGAGAGCAGGGCAACGACCGTGGGAGCCTTGGAAGAAAGAGGTTTCGGGTGAAGCAGTTGCCCGTGAAGTCGCCAACCGACCTCGGAAGTGAATGCGAACCGATGACCGGCCGCGTTATGCTCGAATTCGTACTCGATCTGGACATCCAACGCCGGCGGCTTGACGGGGAATGCACGGAAGGTTTTCTCGGTTAAAGCAGCTCTCACGCGCTCGCGCTCGCGAGCGAGCGCAGCAGGATCGGCCACCTCCGCAACCTGAGGTGCTGTAAACAGCTCGTCCTGGATAGTAGTGACAATTTGACCGGGAGGAGCGCCATTCATGAAGACGCGGAGCACCTCAGCCAATTCCTGTCGTTCCGGACGTTCGTCCACGTCCTCGATTTCAGCCGCCGGGATGGATTGCCCCCTCAGGTGCTTCATAAACCAGGAGAACACCTCGGTGCGAGAGTTCGGGTGATAGGCATGTGGTCCCGGTGTTTCGACCAGCCGAAGCTGCCTGGCATGTCCCATTCGACGGTAAATCGGCCTCAACTGATGATAGACTCGGCGCGTGGACTCCAGGGTGAAGTAAACGTCCTTATCTGCCGCGGCGATGAGCAGCGGACGCGGGGCAATCAGTGCTCCGACATCAGCAAGATCCCAGCGGTAAGTGTTGTTCCACCAGATACAGTCGCAGTTATCGTCGAGCGTGCGGTCATGAATGTAGGAGAACAACGTCGCCGTGCCGCAGACCGGAGCGACGACCTTGACGCGCTCGTCGCCTGCCGCTATCCACCAGGACGCCGCTCCACCGCCCGACATGCCCGTCACGCCGAGCCGCGCCGGATCGACCTCAGGACGCGCCGCGAGTAAATCCAGCGCGCGGATTCCGTTAAGCAACTCAACTCCGGCGGGGGTGTAGCCGCGCGAGTACCAATGCCACCACCCTTTGTTATAACAGCCATGATGGGACCCCTCAAGTTCGGCAGCTTCGATGGTTTCGGCGATCAGGCACACAAAGCCCAGCTCCGCAAAACGACGAGCATGAGCTTGAAAATAGTGCCGCTGATTCTTGGCGTGGCCACAAACATACAGCACCGCGGGCGCAGGACCTGCGAGGTGATTGGGCACGTAGAGGTTCCCGCTGATGAACAGCCGCGGCACACTCTCATAGTAAAGCTTCTCGATGCGGTAGTTGGGGCGTTCAACGACCCCGGTCACCGTGACGGTCGGGGGCATGCGCCGTTGCAAGCACTCCTCATCCAACCCCATCATCTCGAAATACTGTCGTCGCTTTTGAGGCAACAAGCGCCGCAGGGCGGTGGGGTTGGGCAGGTCGGCCAGCGCACCATCGGTGATTTTTTGAGCTTCCCGCGATAGATAGTCGCGGATGTTGGTGGAAGGGACCTGGCGACTGGCCACTCGCCGGACTTGAGAAGGATAGGCCCAGGCCGACGTCGGCACAGGAAGGAGAGAGGCGGTGGCCAAGGGCGCCAAACCACCCAGTAACGCGCCGGAACGAAGAAATTTGCGACGGTTCATACCTGGTTTAGTTTATTGAGCGGATGCTTCAGTCAGCAGGATCCGAACGTAATGCCCCAAGCGCCTGCTGGCGAGGCAGGAATTCTAATACGCTGGCAAGGCATGAGAGACGAGCAGACCCACTTCGGGGATGCGCCTTCCTACCGCCTTATCTGGCCTGGCAGCGCTCCCGCCAAAACCCGAAGTTACTTTTGCACGGTCCCTAAGTCCGGCTCCTTCTTTCGTCTTCTTTCGATCTTTGCGGCTAATGCGGGAGTCCCTCGTGCGGCAGCAGGGTTCACTAGGATAGCCAACCTCGGGGGTTGCGACCATAAATGCTTCGGTAGGCTGCCACCGGCGGCGGATCGGAACACACCGTTCCAAGCAGGCCTTGATGCATCCCTGGAAGAGCCTCGCGCATGGCTATAAGATCCTTGATCAGAGCCTCCTCCTCCGGGCATAGGCGCTTCCCAGAACGGCTCGCACCCACGTCCGAGGCGGTTTCACCCAACATCATCAGAAAATTCTCGGGAGGGTTGTAAAGCCAATCTGCCCCTTGAGCCTTCAAACGACGGAAAATCATCAGGTGGATCTCGTTCACATCATAGACATGGGAGTGTTGATAATCACCCAGACCAAAATAGAAGTAGTCCTCCTCCCGCCACAGTTCCCTCGTCTTCGTGATCTGCTCGTTCATGAAATGGGACCAGCCCCGAAAACCCCAGTTGCCCACGCCACGGCCATCTGCGGTGATCACTTGGTTGTTATCGGAAAACACATCCCACAAGCACTGCGCCACATGCAGGACGAACTGTGGGTGTTCCGCCTCCAGCACTCGGCTTCCGAGAGATGTTCTAGACTCATACTTGGTGTTCGCTATCTCGATACTGAACTGGGGCTGCCAGGATCCGGGAACCAGCGTGAATAGGCTTCGTGCCAACGATCGCCAGGTGGGAAACTTCCACTTCAGGCCGGGCCCAAACTCGTTCAATACGTCATTCCCAAGAATGCCGTGTGGGAAGAGGGCGTTAAAAAAGGCGTCTAATTCTGCTTCACTCAAATAGTCGGTTTCGTCTTGGTTCATAATTGTAAAAATTGGTGCATCTGGCAGGACTCGAACCTGCAACCTTGGGGTTAGAAGGCCCTCGCTCTATCCAATTGAGCTACAGATGCGTATGGGTAAATAATTGGAACTGGGGTCAAACGGTTAAGACGGGGGATTCGGCTGCTCCAGCTGCCGAGAGATGTAGAAACAGAAAACCCCGCTCGCAGCGCGGCAAGCAGGGTTCAAAAAACGGCTCTGACTTTGGACCTACCTGCTCACGTCTGGCTGGTTAGGTCTTTTCCTGAGGCCGGTGGAAGGAATGAAACCGATCGCTCGCAGTGGAGCCGAGATCCGAAGCACCGTCGGAAATGACGTGCTCGGAATTGCGGGGATCCAGATGTTCGTGTCGTGCTTCATCTAACGCGCTCTATTTTACATCAAGGTGGATCGAGGGCAACTGATACCTTGACCGAGATAGAACCATGAATCCTGATATCCGAATTATCAAATGCATGGCGGCTCATTTGTTGGTTTTCAAACTCCATCCGCGTCGGAAGGCGAGGGCCGAGTTTCGAACCGCGATGGACCAAACAAAACCCCAACGATCCTTTAGCCGCAAGAAACGAAAGATGACGAAAAAATTCCGGACCTAGGAAATCACTGACCCCGCATCGTCTCCTTCTTTCGTCTTTTTTCGATCTTTGCGGCTAATGCGGAAGTCCCAGCTTCCCTGGCCTCAACTGTGTTGCGGTAACTGATCCTTTCTCCTCCCCTTCTCACATCGCGTCCATCGCGGTTCAACCTCCCTCCCCGTCCGATCCAAAAGGGCTCGAATTTTTAAACCGCAATGGACGCGATGGACGCTATGTGAAAACCAGAGGGAGACCGAAACCAGGTCTGTTCTCTATTACCTCGGTAAAGAATTATCCGAGGCTCGCCGCTTACACCAAGATAAAGGCCGGACAGCTCTTTTAGCCGCAAGAAACGAAAGATGACGAAAAAATTCCAGACCTAGGAAATCACTGACCCCGCATCGTCTCCTTCTTTCGTCTTCTTTCGATCTTTGCGGCTAATGCGGAAGTCCCTGCTTCCCAGGCCTGAGCTGTTTTGCGGCAACTGATCCTTTCTCCTCCCCTTCGGACATCGCGGCGCATCGGCCAAAAGGATAGTCGTGCGGAATTTCTCAAATCAACACAGCCGGGTGACGGGATCATGGTCGTCGGCTCCAAGTTTGTTTGTCATCGTGGAATAGCATTCCCGATTCAATAGGGGATGAACTCGGAAGTATCCAGCCCAAGCACAGTCGTAAGTCCTTATCGATCCTTAACATCGTTCAGACGCACGGCCACCCTTTTAGGACTGCTGGCAATCCTGGCGTTAACGCATCCGATCTTGCAGGCAGCTGAATTCGCCTGGACAGGAGCCAACGGCAACAACTGGCTCAATCCTGGAAATTGGAGCCCTAACGGAGTGCCAGGAGCCGCCGATCGAGCCACCTTAGGCGCAGGGGTGGTGAACATCGATGGTGCAGTTACCGTCAAGGACGTCCAAATGCTGGGTGCCAACCTGCGTGTCAACGGTCCGCTCCTGGTGCTCAACTCGCTTCAATGGTCTCGAGGCAATCTCTCAGGCACCGAGGCTGTGACTCTCGCCGAAGGATCCACGTCGACTTTCGACGCTGCGAGTGACCATGAGTTCTACGGACTGACCCTCACAAACCGCGGGACCATTCTCTGGGCGGGTGGCAATCTCTGGCTCGAAGAAGGCACTCTCGTCGTTAATGAAGGGCTCATCGACAGTCAGTTGTCCGAACCTCGGTTCATCAGCACAAGCCGAAACCCGGCCAGTCACATCATCAATCGCGGCATCTTTCGCCACAGCAATGAGGTCGCTCTCCGAATCCTTGCGCCCGCATTGAACAACGAAGGGAAAGTGGAGGTGCTCAAAGGATCACTCGAGGTCGCCGTGCAAGGTCAATCCAAGGGTGAGTTCAGCTGCGAGACGGGAGCTTCGCTCATCTTCTCCCAAGGACATTCGTTTCTAGACGGCACGCAGTTCAGCGGGGCGGGAAGGATTGCCCTGATCAACGCCGTCTTCTACTCCTTGAACGGAACCATCTCCGCCGACAAACTGGAACTGGAAACCGCTACGCTCACCGGCACGCATCAGCTCCGGGGAAACTTCGTTTGGAACCGAGGACGTTTCACGGGACCTGGGTCTACCACGCTCGCCGACGGAGCAACGCTGACCATCCAGACGGATGGCGACCACGAGTTCTACGGGCAAACGTTGACCAACCGCGGGACCATTCTCTGGACGGGTGGCAATATCTGGCTCGAAGAAGGCACTCTCATCGTCAATGAAGAGCTAGTCGACTGCCAACTCTCACAACCCCGGTTCATCAGCACGAGCCGACTCCCCGTTAGTCACATCCTCAACCGTGGGACGTTCCGAAAATCCTCCGAACCATCCATCCTCATCCCTTCACCCCGCCTCACCAACGAAGGCTTACTTGACCTGCAGCAAGGTGTTCTTGACCTAGCTACGGTTCCCTTCGAGCAAAGCTCCGGCGAATTGCGCCTAAGTGGTGGCCAGCTCAAGAGTATGGCCACTATGACCTTGAACGGCGGACGATTGACCGGGAGTGGCATCCTCGCCGGATCGGTCGACTGCAATGCCGCCGTGTCCCCCGGATCCAACTCCGTCGGGGGGATCACCATTCAAGGATCGCTCCGTCTGCGATCCGACGCTCGCGTTCTCATCCAGATCAATGGTGACCAATCCTATGATCGGCTAGCGGTCACTGGATCGGCCACACTCGATGGAACCCTCGAGGCATCGCTTCTGGATGACTTCTATCCGGCGGCGCGAAGCAGTTTTCCCTGGCTTAACGCAGCGACGCGTGAAGGACAGTTCGCCACCTTTGTGTTCCCGTCGAACGACGTGGGCATGCGCGACGATTATCTTCCGGCCGCAGCGGTCATCCAGGTCATCAATGTTAGGCCCATCCTTCCGGTCCTCTCCCTGCAATCGATCGATGAACTCTCCGTCGCTTCCATCGTCTCCACTGCCACGGACGATGATCTGCCGCCGCAGCTTCTGAGCTATCGTCTGACGGAGTCCCCCGAAGGGATGGAAATCGACGCTCAAGGCGTCATTCACTGGACACCCACCGAGGCGCAAGGCCCTATGGAGCGGATCGTGACCGTCGCGGTCACCGACAACGGCATCCCCAACCTCACGGTGAGAAAAAGTTTCCCCCTTGCCGTCAAGGAAGTGAATTCCGCGCCCGTATGGAGCAGGATCGAGAATCAGATCGTCGAGCCGGGGGCTCTCGTCCGCTTCACCCCGACTGTTTCGGACTCAGACCTTCCGGCAAACCAACTCGGCTTCACGTTGGTCAGCGGGCCAGCGGGAGCCACGGTTTCGGGTTCGGATGGACAGGTGAGCTGGAAAGCCAGCGCTGGGTTAGCCGGCACCACGCACTCGTTCAAATTGAACGTTGCGGACAACGGTTTACCCCCGATCGGAGTCGACACCTCGTTCGAGATCACTGTGAAACCCCTGATGCCTATCCGGCTGACGCTTCTCTCGAAGTCGCAGCTGCAAGCCATGATCCGCATCGAAGGCAACTCCGGGCTGGACTACGTGATCCAGCAGAGCAGCGATCTTTCGTCCTGGACCGACATCTCGACCCATTTGCAAGCACAGACGCCATTGGAGGTGGCCATCAGCCCAACCGAAGAACCCCAGGTCTACTATCGCGCCACTTTAGGCATTACGAACTTCTGAATCAGTTGTTGTAGATTTCAATTGCAGTTTCGCGGGCACCGAGGCTCATAATCGTCCTGAGCCGCAGCTTATCAGGATAGCAACGCCAACGGAGACCTGTGCTTGAGATCGTCTATTCAGTGCCCTGTGTGTGGAGACCATGTCCTGCCTGATCAGGTAAACGGTCATTGCCCACGCTGTCTCCTCCGCATCGGCCTCGCCGTAGCGGGAGGCGAATTAGCGTCAGGGGTTAATGGAAGTGAACCAATCCCTGGGACGACCGACAAGCGCCCGCCAGTCCTAGGAGACTACGAACTCCAGCAGGAACTGGGGCGGGGAGGCATGGGCGTGGTCTACAAAGCTCGCCAGCTCAGCCTTAAGCGTTATGTAGCAGTCAAGGTCGTTCGGTTTGGGGAACTCGCAGATGCCAGAGAGTTAGCGCGCTTTCGGTCAGAAGCGGAGGCGGTAGCGCAACTTGACCATCCAAATATCGTCCCTCTGTATGAGATCGGCGAGCATCAAGGCCGAAACTTCTTCAGCATGAAGTTGATCGAGGGTGGAACCTTGCGCGAACGGCTTCCAGAGTTGAGGGAGGAGGCGGGCACACGAGGGATAGCACTCCTGGTGGCCACTGTGGCCCGTGCCATCCATTTCGCCCACACTCACGGGGTCCTGCATCGCGACCTGAAACCAGAGAATCTGCTACTCGACGCACAGGGCAGCCCACATATCACTGACTTTGGACTCGCACGTCGCCTCGATTTGAAGAGCTCCGTCACGGCCACCGGAGAGATGCTTGGCACCCCGACCTACATGGCTCCTGAACAGGCTTCCGGCAGGAACCTGGTGACGACCTCAGCCGATATTTATAGCCTAGGAGTGATTCTCTACGAACTACTCACAGGCCGACCGCCCTTCCTGGGGCCGACGCCTCTGGAGGTCCTCATTCAGCTTCGCGATCAGTCCCCTGTCGCCCCACATCAACATTGCCCTGGTTTGGATCGCGACCTGTCCACGATCTGCCTGAAATGCCTCGAGAAAGAACCCTCGGCCAGATACGCTTCAGCGGAGGCATTCGCAGACGATCTGGACAGGTGGTTGAGGCACGAGCCCATACTCGCCAGGCCAGCAACGACTAGGGAGAAGCTCTTGAAGTGGGCTCGGCGCAACCCCATGGTGGCGTCGCTCGCCATCGCCATCAACTTCATCGCTTGGATCGGTATGGCGGGGATCATCTGGCAATGGCAGCGTGCACGCACGGAGGCTCATCAAGCCAGGATTAATGCCTACGTCGCCGACATGAACCTTGCCTCTCGAGCGATCGACGAAGCGAGCCTCGAGCATGCTGTAGAGTTGCTGGATCGATACCGTGCCGCCCCAGGTCAGCGAGATATCCGGGGATGGGAGTGGCGATACCTTTGGCAACGCTGTCAAAGTGACGCTGCCTTGACCATCGGCAATCACTCGAACGAAGTGCGGAAGATTGCATTTTTACCGCAAGGAGACACTTTGATTTCGGGCGGGAGGGATGCCATCCTTAAATTCTGGGCGACCTCTCCTTGGAAATTGATCGACGCCGTGCCGTTGTCGGCGGGGGTACGGTCGATGGCACTTTCTCCCGATGGTAAGAATATTGTGGTGGGAACGGAGAACGGGAAAGTAGCTTTCCTAGACGTGGCAACGCGTCAAAAGCGTTTTATCCGGGAGAGCACCGCCTGGAATGCGGCCAATGCTCTCGACTTTGCTCCGGATGGAGGACTTTTCGCCATTGGAGGGCGCCGGGGCCAGATTCAGATCATCGAGGCGGCGACGGGTAAATTACAACGAACCCTGGAAGGCAAACAAGGGCCTATCCGATCTATTGCCTTCTCGCCGAATGGAAAGTTCCTGGCTTCCGGTTGCCAGGACTATAGTGGTTCGCCCACCAATATGTTAGTGATCTGGGATACCGCTACCTGGCTGCCCTTAGCCACACTCAACCCTCACCCATGGGTGGTGAAAGCCTTACAGTTCTCTCCGGACAGCACGCTGCTGGCATCCGGCGGATGGGAGCCAGCGGTGAAATTATGGGACACAAAAGGTTTCTCTCAGCTCGCCAGCCTAGTCCGCCACGAACTGCCCTGTGTCTCTTTGGCCTTCTCTCCAGACGGCAAACGCCTGGCGAGTGGAAGTGGGGACGAGCGCATTGTAGTTTGGGATGTCGCAACCCACGCGCCGCTGAACTACCTCAAGGGACATCTTGGAGATGTCTGGACCCTTGGTTACAGCCCAGACCAGCAGAGCTTGGTCAGCGGTGGCAGGGATGGAACCGTAAGAGTTTGGCGAGAAACTCCCCGAGCAAAAGCGGCGTCGTTCTCTCCGTTGGCGGCTGGGATCGGGCATTGCCGAATCGCGCGTGACGCCGGAGTGGCGGCCGGAGTCAGGTCTGATGGGATGATTCAAATCTGGGATATGCTCACGGAACGCTCCCTGGGCTCAGTCCCTGGGGAACGCGTGGCATTGAGTCCGGATGGATCGTGGATAGCTGTTGGGGCCAAAGGGGGTCAGGTAGCCTTGCTGAGCGTGACGAACTTATCGACTCGAACCACTCTTATCGTTCCTGGCGGAGGGGTGCCGTCCCTGGAATTCTCTCTCGATGGAGCCAAGTTCTGCGCCATTGGCGAGAACCGCCTCGTTTGCGTCTGGGAACGCATGCGTCCGCAGCGCGCAGTTTCCTGGACTCTCACCAACCGCTGCCTCAGCATGGGCTTCGCGCCCGACGGAGGCACGCTCGCCATGGGGTGTGCGGATGGAATCCTCCAAATTTGGGATACGTCAACTGGCCGGATGGTCAACCAATGGAGCGGACACCGTTCAGAAGTCCTCTCCATCGGCTTCTCGCGAAACGGACGATGGCTGGTCTCGGGAGGAGCTGATGCAACAGCCCATGTCTGGGATCCTTCCACGGGGCTAGCGCGGTCGCGACTCCGAGCCGACCGACTGGGTTTTGCAGCTGTTCAATTCTCACCGGACGACAGCCGCGTTGTCACGAGCGCCATGGATGGAACTGTACGCTTCTGGCAACCGTTTAGCGGACAACAATTACTTACTCTCCGAGGACACCCGATGCAACCGGCGTTTGCGTTCGCGCAACAGGGATCCGTGCTGCTCACGGCGAGCATCGATGGGATGCGAAAGTGGGAGGCCCCCCCCCTCTCCCACATCGAAGCGGGCGGCGCATGGCAAAAGGTCCCTTAGCAGCCGGTCGGAGGCACGGAGAGCTCAGTCATTGCCGGACAGGGCACCGAACAGAATTTTTAATTCCTCATTCACTTGGCCGGACTTAGCCACTGTTTGTGCGATCTCATTGCGAAGAGCTTCTCCGAACTCTCGCCGCAGTCTGAGGATGGCCATTTTAACGCCACTCAAGGACATCCCCAATCGTTCAGCAGTCTCCCCGTAGGGCGGGCCGGCAGAATCGGCCGACAGATAAGGCTGGAGCAGGACAAACTGATCCAATTTCCCGGATTCGACGTGCTCGCGCCGAAGCAACTCCAGGGTCCGCTGAAGCAGCGTGAGCGCCCAGGCACGATCGTAAGCCACGTCAGGAGGCGGTTCTGTCGCGGCCAAGCCGGCGAACTGAGCCTCGAGCGTCGGATCATCCAAAGGCAAAATCACAGAACCACCACCTCGCTTCAGAGCCGTCTCTTTATCATGCTCATTTGCCAAAAAGTTCTGAAAGGAGGCGAGAAGGAACGATCGAAACTTGCCCTTGCTGGGGTCCACCTGCCGAAGCGCATCGCCCTGGAGGAGGTGCACAAAGAACGCCTGGGTGAGATCTTGAGCGGCAATGGGGTCATTGCCTTTGCGACGCGTCCACACATACAAGGGCAACCAGTAGGCGGAGCAGAGTTCGTTCAGAGCGGCCCGAGAGTCGGGCTGCGAATCCGTTACTTGCGCCGAAAACACCATCCCCCAGCGAGTCGTGTGAAAACGGCCGTCTGCGTCCGAGCTGGATTCAATGGAGGTCCAGGCCCTTGCCATGAAGAAATGCTAAAGGCTTGTCAGTAGGGTTGACGAGTCGAAATCTTCAGACTCGGAGCAGCAGGATCTATACACCAACGCTTGGAGCCTCACTACGGTGATTTCCTAATTCGGCTTGGAAATCCACAACATCCCTGGCGGTCGGATTTTCGCCAAACTTGATGTCCACACCCGGACCGAGGCGGCCATGCTCTACGTGAGATCCATCCGACTCCCGCGAACAAACCAGGACGACAGTATCCAATAGGGTCCGGGTTCTGGACGAAGGGCTTGTTCACCTGGTTTTCATGTGTTTCGCCGGAAACTCTTTCGCGCTACTCTGTTGAGAAGTGCCGACTCCACCGCACCACCCAATCGCAACCCACCCTACCGACCTGCGCCTCGGCCAGCTGGGTTGGATAAATTCCCGCCCCAGTGGCTCCCAAAGGGTGCTGAATCGTCTCAACATCCGTCACAGTCCCAGAGCTATCCTGAATCTCACCCTGAACGAAGAGCGGAGCCCCTCGCGGGTCGTCTGCCGGATAGCGAGGTGGATCATCCAACCGTCCCAGGTTGGCGACCTTGAGCGGAGACACCGACGATTTGCGGACGCGAGAGGAATGTAGCTGTGGCGGAAATTGCGCCTTGGGCGACGGAACATAGCGGATGCCCGGGGCGAAGGGGATACGGAGAGTGCACTCTTCCTGAAGCCTCTGTATCGTCTGGAAGTATGAAAGACTGACCAGGATTCGGTCCTGCGGCTGGACATTTCCAAGTTCGAGTCGGAACCAATTCACGCCGGGCAAGTTGAACAGAAATGTTCGCTCTCCCAGCAGCTTGCGTTCGCGGGTTACAAACTCAGCCTTCTCCCGCTCCATGACCCTGGCGCGGATTAGCTTCCCGTTCACCACCACCTCGCAGTGATACACCGACGCGGTCGCCGGAACGGGGAAACAATAAATGCATTCAACCGGTTCCTTCAGTGATTAATAGAAGAGCTGAGTGATATGGATGGTGGCAAGATCACCCGTGACCTTGAAGCGGCAGTCGACGCCTTTGAGGAGCAGCGGATGATTTCGACCGTGCAGTTGGCCATAGAGTCCGTGAGAGGCCGAGAAATCCTCGCCCATTCCATCCTGGAAACCCGAGTATCTGTCCATACCAACACTAAACGAAAGCAGCCGCCTCGGTGACAAACAAGCCCAAAAGTTTCCACTGAGAACCACGTGAGCCCCCCCCTGCCCCCCTGCATCGTGTCCGAGGCGAGCCCCTGCCTGGCGGTGGCGCCGAGAGCTCATAAGTGGATACGTTAAAGGGCTGTTGAATGAAACACCCTAACCCTATTCGGTCGAATGACTCGATGCCAACCACGTCTTTTAAGGAACGCTACGCGCCCCAGTTCCAGCTCAACTTCGTCCAGAACATCCCTCAGGAACTCCGCGCCTTAAGACGCTTGAAGACTGCCGCCCCTGGAGAGATGGACTTTCCACAGCCCCGGTCGGGCGATCCTGTCGATGTCATCGACTATCAACGGACGTTCGCGAAGCGCGGGAGCAGGTGGCAGGTTCAGATCCATCTGCAGGATCTCACCTGCGTCCATTCATTCCTCGTCCCAATCCTTCGCATTCGTCCCGTCCTGCGGTGGATTGGTCACGGGCGGCCGGTCTCGAGGCGGAGGAGGGTCAAAGAGAATCTCGTTCAAACCCAGCTCCACAAGCATCCAGTTCATATCCTCGGTCTCACCATTGACAAGATTCCGCTCGTCGCAAGTCCGGATGCGCTCTTTCATGAGCAAGATCAACACCGGGCGGAGCCTGGGATCCGCGGCGGCCTCGCGCGGCGTTTTTCCTTCGAGAGCGGGCACTCCTTCCTCCAGGAACGCCCGATCCGCCTCGTGCATGACCTTCTTTGTGTCTTCGTCGCTGGGGCCAAACGGATCGGAAGAGGGAATCGCTTTCTGGGCGAATTCCAACTTCGTCGGGTTTACCATCAGCGCGGGCGGCACCAGCGTCATGTCCGGAGGAGTCGCGTCTGGACTCAGCCGAGGCCGAAGATCCTCGCAAGATTTGGAGACAAATTGAGCGGCTGGACCCGCCACCGACTCGAAGATCGCCTGAAGCATCCCAAAACTAGTAGTGCCCACGGCGACAATACGGCAGCCAGATGGTCCGAGGAGGATACGGCCCAGTCGGAAGTCTGCGCCGCCCTGGGTGTTCCCGGGCGCCCCAGATGCCGAAGAACGATGCAGCACGACCCAACCGGCATCATAGCCTTCGAGGCGCTCGGCTTCGGCGAGAGGCGCCGAAACAACGTCACCCTGCCCCTCCAGACACTTACAGAAATCGGCGATGGGCACCTTCAACGAGTAATCGGCTTGGATCAAGTCGGCCTCCAACCGCTGAATCATATCGTAGTGCCGAGCCTGCTGGGTTGCCGAAGAGGCGTCCATCACCTCATTCAGGTTCTCCGCCAACCATCGTCGTAACGCTGAGGGCTCCTCAGGACCGCCCAAATGCCGGCAAAGCTCCAGTAGAACCTGTCGAGGTTCCATCGCACGCACCTGGACCAGGTTGCCAATGGACCCTATGATTCGGTGGTAGTGAGGCGTTGCATGCACCCATGCGATCCAGACCGTGAACCGAACCGCCGTCGAAGCCAGCGCCCTATCATGAAGGACAAAAGGCGCCGAATTCGACTCAAGCAAATCCACGACCTCCATCTGTTCCATGCCAACCAGCCGGTGCACCTCGAGCAAAGCTATCCGGGACTTTCTCCGATAGCCCATCAGGACGCGATGGTCATTCTTGAGGCCAGAGAAGTTCTCCGCTTCCCATCGGTCAACCAACGTCTTGCCCTGGGCGTCCACCAGGAAGAACCAATGCCAAGCAAGGACCGACGAGATTCCGAAGGTGTCCTTCGGCGTCAGTCGCTCGAAATAGGACTTTTGCAGGCTAGCGGGATCGGATCCGCCCAGCCTCAATCGCTCCATCATCGCCAGGTCAAACGACTCTTCTAACTCGAGGTAGTCCGAGTAGTTTTGGGGTGCGAACGGATTAAACGGGCAGTCAGCAGGACAAGCAAAACGGCTCTGCCTTCCCGCACCGCACTCCGCGGCGGTGATCTCTCGGCCAGCTGCAGGACACGGTCGGCGCTTGGATGACTTACTCATGCGGCGGGGATACTGCGCAGCCTCGGGTAGCAGGGCCAGTATCAAGTTCAAGCAGACTTCAGCGCGCCGTTGGAATAACGGGAACCAAGAGCACGGCGGAATCCTAGCCTCGATTTCGCCCCGGGACTAGAGATCTATCGTTGATGAACAATAGGTTGCGTAGTCTCGGCAGCAGGTGCTCACTGCGAGCGTCGACGGGATGCGCGAATGGGAGGCTCCAACCCTCTCCCAAATCGAAGCCGCAGGAGCGACATCTTGACCCCGCTCAAAGACATTCCCATTCGTTCGGCAGTTTCCTGATAGGGGGGAGCCGAGGAATCGGCTGAGAGATAAGGCTGCAACAACACGAACTGGTCTGACTTCGCAGCGTCAGCATAGTCATGGCGGAGACGTTCCAAAGCTCGCTGGATTAAGGTCACCGACCAAGCCCGATCATAAGCCACATCTGGAGTCGCGTCGGTAGCTGCCAGAGCCGTGACCCGGGTTTCGATGGACGGGTCATCCAGCGGGAGCAGGACGGATCTCCCATCCCCGCTTCAGCGCCATCTGTTTGTCATGCTCATTTGCGAGAAAATTCTGGAAGGAGGCGAGGAGGAACGATCGAAACTTGCCTTTGCTGGAGTCTACCTGCCGAAGCGCGTCGCCCCGGAGCAGGAGAAAAAAACGCCTGGGTCAGATCCTGAGCAGCAATGGGGTCATTGCCCTTGCGACTCGTCCACCCATACAAGGGCAACCAGTAGGAGGCGAAGAGTTCGTTCAGAGCGGCCCGAGAGTCGGGCTGCGAGTCCGTTACTTGCGCCGAAAACACCCCCCCCAGCGAGTCGTGTGGAAACGGCCGTCCGCGTCCGATCTGGATTCAATGGAGGTCCAGGCCCTTGCCATGACCACCAGATAAACTGTGGCTGGAAATTTGACGAGGAGAAAGTGAAGGAGGACTGGCTCAATAGAAAGACATGTCAACAATCACAATTAAAGATCGGCCTTTTGCAGCCGAAGGTCGCAACCATTGATAGTAACCTACATAGAACCATCCAACAAAAAGCACCGAGCCATAGTTGAATGGGCCGCCAGCAGATTATCTTCAAATCCGTCCCTCAAGGTGCTTTTCCAGGGTTGGTGTCAGAGACATTTTTCGCGTTTCTGCCGCATTCTGAAGCCATGCATCAATGTGTCGGAAAGTGTTCGTAGAGTGGTGAAGCAGTAGCGACCCAAAGAACACATGGGCGGTGTCACAGGCGCGAGTGACTCACATCCCGAGCCACGGCTTGAGCGCGGTTGGATTTTCTATAAAATCTGTGGGCGACACCCAGAATTTAGCCTTCGTCGCCTATCGCATTAAACCCCGTACAAATGACTTCGTAGCACGGCCCGCCGTCGAAGCGAATCATTAAGTGTTGGAGTTCCTTTGGTGTCAGCTGTCTCTTCGCGTAGTATTCGGCACTATTAGCCTTCACCTCTGTCAGCCACGATGAGTCTTCAAGCCTCACAAGCTTGTCGTAGGCGCTGTGGATCATCTCGACGCTACGAGCGGTCATGTGCGTGCATTTATAGGCCTCAACGCCATCGAAGACGATTCCTGCCTTTTTATCGCCGTCATCGGCCTCGACGTAGAACGACAGTTCGCATTCCCGTTTCAACAGAATCGAGAAGTTTGGACCTCTGGTTAGCGCCGATGACGAGACCGGCATTTCCCATAAAGCTTGGTTCATAAATCAAGACGGTGGGATTGTTCCCGATCCGATTAGTGTACTGGCTCCTCTTCCGGAGCCCGTAATGCGAATAACATCCGTTCCGGTCGGACCAAGACCGCTGCGAGACAAGCGTGCATCAATATCAGCTTACCGCTTGCGCCAGCATTGACCCAACTACTCACCTGAGCAGCGTTGGCATTGAAGGCCCCGGAAACAGCTGCCTCGGCTTCAGCTCTTGTCACAAAGGTTGACGCTGCGGGGATCCCTGGCTGCGCTGATAAACG
>JAEUHE010000249.1 GCA_016793885.1 Verrucomicrobiales bacterium | reverse complement strand
ACCCAGAATGTCGCCGCTGCCCTATTCCGTCACGAAACCTCCCGGGCTATGGATCCGCATCTTCATACCCATTGCATCGTCTTCAACGCGACCTATGACGCCACCGAGAGCTGTTGGAAGGCCCTCCAGAACCACGACATGCTGGTAGCGTCCCGTTTCGTGCAAAATGTGTATTATCATGAGCTGACCCGCAAACTCCGCCGCTTTGGCTATTCGATCACCAACACGCCACGCGGAGATTTCGAACTCGATGGTGTGGCTCCGGAGTTGATCCAGAAGTTCTCGAAACGCCACCGCCAAATCGATGATCAAACCCAAAAGCTCCTAGAAGCATCACCCGACAAATCCGAATCGAACCTGGCAGAGATTCGCGATTACATCGCTCATAAGCATCGGGCTCAGAAGTCTGGCGAGCCCAGCTCGGAGGAACTGCAGAGCCATTGGCAGAGCCAACTTACCCCTCTCGAGTCGGAATCATTAACCCAATTGACCGGTCCGGTAACGTCCGAACTCCCAGCGCAACGCGGTTTGGCCGAGAAGGCGCTGATCTGGGCCGAAGACCACCTGTTCGATCGGCACTCGGTAGTGCGTGAGACCGACCTCTGGCGCCATGCTTTGGAGTTCGCCCGAGGCGAGGACATTCCGGTCTCGGAACTACAATCCTGCAGTCGGGCACGAAACTACCTTCGCGACGAACGCCGACCCGGTTTCGTCACCACAAAGGCTGTTCTCGAGCGGGAAAAGGCAATTGTTCAGCTGGCCCGCTCGGGTGTGGGCGCATCCCATCCTCTTTGTGCCCATTACACTCTCCGGAACCAAGCGCTGGATCCGGAGCAACGGAAGGCTGTGGATCGACTGGTTCGTTCTTGCAACTTCATGTCGCTATTCCGCGGCGGGGCAGGAACTGGGAAGAGCTACACCCTGCGCGAGGTCCACGACATCCTCCGGACGAGCGGTCGAGGGGTTCTCGTCCTGGCTCCCCAACGCCAACAAGTCATCGATCTGGAGAAGGATGGTTTTCAGCAAACTGCCACCGTGAGTGCTTTCCTCGCCCAGCCGGAAATGAAAAGAGGCACCGTCGTCATCGTGGATGAGGCAGGCCAACTCGGCGGGAAGCAAATGATCGCTCTGATCGAAAAGATCAAGATCGGGTCAGGGCGATTAATCCTGTCCGGTGATACGCGCCAGCATGGGCCGGTTGAAGCGATGGACGCCATGCGCGCCATCGAGAAGTATTCCGGGTTGGAGCCTATCGAACTCACCACGATCCGCCGCCAAAATCCAGAGCTGGCTAAGACCAGAAAGGAACGAGAGCGGATCAAACAATACCGCCGCGCCGTGCGCGAAGCCCGGGACGGCAAGGTTTTCGAATCCTTCCAGCGACTCGACCGTCAGGGAGCCATAAGAGAGTCGGGAACCGAGGACCACGGCAAAAGTTTGATCGACTGTTATCTGAACCAAGTAGACCGCGGAGATTCGACCGTCATCGTTTCCCAGAGTTGGGATGAGATTCATCGCATCAACGAATCGGTGCGAGCCGCACTGAAAGAACGCAAGAAAGTCGGCGAGATCGAGACATCGCTATCGACCCTGGTCCCTCGCGACGCTACGGATGCGCAGAAACGAGACCCGCGCACCTACACGCACCAAACACGCGTCGTGTTTAATCGGAACGTCCGTGGCTTCGAGAAGGGAGACCAGGCCCGTCTGGTATCTGTCACTGACACCCATCTCGAGGTTGCTCAGGGCTCGAAGACAGCCTCCATCCCCTTCAAGCACCTCGAGAGACTATCGCTTTGCGAGCAGAAAGAACTCAACATCGCCAGCGGAGACCGTCTCCAACTCAAAGCAAACGGCGTCAGCGCGGACGGACGTCGGCTAGCGAACGGCGAACTGGTCACGGTGAGACGAGTCTTAAAGGACGGAAACCTACAGTTAACAGATGGCCGCGTTCTAGGCGCGTCTTTCCGTCAACTTGTCCGGGGCTATGCCGTGACATCCTACGGAGCCCAGGGAAAGACGATGGACCAAGTCATCTTCTCAGATTCCTCCGTTCAAGCCGCTACCAGCCGCGAGCAGTGGTACGTAACGATTTCACGCGGGAGGAAGGGTGTCCACATCTTCACCCGCGACAAAGCCCAACTACGTGAGAGCATCACCCGAAGCAGCACCCGGCCGTTAGCGATGGAACTGAGATTACCGAACCCGCCAGCAGTCTCACAGAGGGCATACGGCGTTTTCCAGGATCAAATTGGAACTCCTGCTCGACCACAACGCCGCATCGATCCTGCAAAGGTCTCACATCGTGCAGTTGCGGAAATACCACGCCCTCACCCCCAACGAAGAGGGGTGCGTACCGGGTAATGAACGGGGCTGGTTCCTCTTCAAGCAGGCGGGTAGCGGCACGGAAATGCCAGAAAATGGAAAGCTTGCTCGCGAATGTTTGCCGCCGTCGGATGCGTGTCAAATGGTTGGGCAGATGCATGTTATCCTCCCAGAATTGCATGTCCGGGACAGGTAGTGGCCTGCCAAGCCGCTGCAGCAGTCGAAAAGCAGGATTACCGACCTCGATTCCTGTGGTTAACGTCGAATATCACGATGAGCGCGGTTCCATTTGGATGCCCTGAGCTAAGCCGAACGGGTTGCCGAAAGCCGCTGCTTTCCTCCTCTCCTTCGGAGGCACTGCGTTGTCCCAGCCCGAGGGTTAGGTGGTGCCTATCTCTATTCTGTGCCCTCGTTTTCCCCGCGCTTTGCTGTCTTGCGTCGAGCCCTGACGGCCGCAGCGAGTCGTCGAATTCACGCCTGCCACCAGGGGAGGAGGTGTTCAGCGGGTCGAATCTCATCCACCTCAACATCACGATCTCAAGCAACGAGCTTGCCGACCTCCGAGTATATCCAAGACGATATGTCCCGGTGCTGGTTGTAGAAGGGAGCAACCAATGGAGTCAGGTAGGGCTGCACCGCGTTTCGGAGGAGCAACGGGTAGTCGGGAGAGTTGCTCGGGAATTCCTCAACAGACCCGCCGCTTTGACAGGTATTGAAGCGGCTCGCTTTGTTGGCCCCTGCCCTTCCTGCCAACATTTCCATTAAAAGTTTCGAGCCACTTTTGGAACCATCAATGACCATATTCTTCAAGTGGGGGCAACTCCACATTCGCATATGTGGCGTAACGCAAACCCTCCCATTTTTCATCGATTACTCATTATTGCCTGCAACCAAATTACGATTCTCGTAACTCTCCAGCGCAGGAATTACCACCTGAGCTCCCCGTGCATAAGACCGATGCACAGCCTTGCTGCTATGCCCTAAAGCTTCTTGGGCGAATCGTTCGGGAAACCCGCACTTTTTCGCCCGTTCCGCCCAAGCGTAACGGTATGAGTGCAAAGAGAGTCCCTGGAACCCGAGTCCTTTCATGCGGCGATGAAATTCTTTACAGCGATGCTTTTCGTGCATCAAAGCGAGGCGAGGAAACAGAAATCCTTTTCGGGGGAGTTTCTCCAGTAAGAGCGCTATAACGTTTTCGAAGTGGAGTCGGGCGATTGTGCCGGTCTTCTGACGATGATAGGCGATCACTCGCGTTTCCCAGTCAATATCTTCGGCTTTTAAAGTTGCGACATCAGATTGCGAACCACCCAGGTGCCACATGAGATCATAAAAATGTCTCGTTTCCTCATTCGGCTCTCGCGCCAATAGCGCCTGATGTTCTTCCCATTTAATAGATCGTCTGATTTGGTGCTTGAGGGCAGGCCACCGCTTCTTGGGTAGGAGCGGCCATGGGAGCCAGGACATGTCCAACGCGAAGTTGTGCATGCGCCGCAAAAACACGTTGGTAGAGATGGTACCCGCATCCAAGACTTTCAACAAGTGATCGGCTCGTGTTTCGATGATCACCAAGTCGCGAATCAAGTTGAAAGCCGGGTCGCGAACAGCAAATCCCCATCGTTCTAGAGTCGCGCCCTGTTTGAGTTTTCCCATCTCGGCCATGACGTGCGACCAAGTCCGCGTGCCAATGTTGGGATCGGATCCAGCTAGGTAGGCGCGGGCCATCTGCAAACCAATCTGGGGTTGGCGTTCTACCTCGTTCTTGGCATGAAGGATCCTTTGAGCAGTTGGTCGATCTTTGGTGCGCAGACTCTCTTGCTTCCCAGTGGCATTGTTCTGACACCAAAACACTCCATTTCGACGGAACAAGCGGTAGGCATTTTTCATAGGCTCAGTGATTCAAAGCCTACGGAATCCAAAAGACTCACTGTTAGCGGATAGTCGGCGAGTAGACGCGAGTACTTCGAGAGTTATGCATAGTAAACGCGACTGCTGACGTTGTTGCTGACAGTTGCCCCGAGCCTCCACAGAAAACCTTGGTTCCCAAGAACCAAGAGATGGAGCCAGCTGTCGGGATTGAACCGACGACCCACGGTTTACAAAACCGTTGCTCTACCGCTGAGCTAAGCTGGCCCAAGACTGCCCTAGGCTTCGGCAAATCTAGTCAGATCCACCCCCAACGCAAGCTCGGAAAGAGCCCAGACAGGGCCGGGCCTTCAGCCCTTGATGCCAGGGCGTTGGGACACCTGGGGTTTGTCACCCCAGGCTGGAATGGAACGCACCGTTGGTGCTCAGGACAACGCGTCACCGGCCCAATGCCAACCCCGCCTAGAATGTTGGCACCAAAGTCCTAGGGATGCGATGAAGCAGAGCAGACCGAACCTGACCTGTCTGAATGTATTTCCCCGCCCCGACCCCGAGTCGGGGTGATATTGGCAGGCCGGGGCCCAGTAAAACCTGGAGCCAAGGATTAGCTCCGGCGGGCACCCTGCAGAACGATGCACTAAGTCCGACGGCCTGCTAAGGGAAACGTGGGGTCTGGAGTCGATAATACTCCGCGCTCGGCGAACTGACTCGGTTGGTCAGGCTGATGACGGTATTGGTCGGACTGGCACTGAAATGCCAACGCTTCTGCCACGCGGCCGCACCGGTCCCCGCCTCGCCACCCGCCCACACTGCGTAGGTGCGATTCGACATCGCTTGCCAGGATAACACGACCCCGAGATCGCCGGCCTCCCGACTTAACCGAGTCTCCTCAAACCGCAGATAGCTGAAGCGATCCTTTGGATCGGTCCCGGCCAAATACTCGTCCCGGTTGCTAACGCCGTCGCCATCCGCGTCGGAAACCGCGTCCCCTGACAGCGCAGGATCAAATCCGTTGGCTGACTCCCAAACGTCCGCCATGCCGTCACGATCCGCATCAATCAACACGGCAACCACCGCCACTCGGCTGGTAACCGAGCCCGCGGAATTCCCCACCACCACGCTGTAGTTCCCGACGTTGGCCAAGCTGCTGTTGCTGATAACCAGCAAAGCATTGGTTTGCGAACCGAGCACGGTGGTTCCTCGACGCCAGCGATAGGTTAAAGGTGCTGTACCCTCAGCTTCCACCCCCAGTCGAAGGCTCTCCCCCACCAGCACCGTGGTACTGTCCGGGGAGAGGATCACCTGAGGTGGGAGCACCACCGTGAGCAGCGCAGCACGACTCAACATGGGTCCCACATCGTCGCGGACTTCAACGTCGTAAATTCCCTGCTGGTCCAACTGAACAGACGACAGGGCCAGATTGGTTCCAGTGGCACCCTCCAAAGGAACCCCGTTGAATCGCCATTGGTAGCGCAACGGCCCACTGCCCAGAGCCCCCACGGTAAACGTTACATTCGTTCCCACCCGGGCCAAGCGGTCCGCCGGCTGTTGGGTGATAAACGGGGGCAAGCGCAGGGTGAGAACCGCATTGGTACTGCGAGCCGAGCCATAGGCGTTCAGTACGCGAACGCTGTAGGCTCCAAACTGGTCCGGCGACACCGAGGACCACCGCAAGACCGCGTTGGTTGCGCCCGGAATGGGTTGTTCCTCGTGAAACCACTGATAGTAGAGAGGCGCGCTGCCCGCAGCCGCCGCGGTCAATTCCACAGTCTGGAAGGCAACCGCGGTCACAGATGATGGAACGCGCGTGAGTTGCGGTGCCGTCCCCTGCCCGAGGTCGGTAACCCGGCCCGGAGATGCAACGGCAGCCACCCACGAGGCGGGATCGTTACCAAAGGAAAGCCCAGCTCTCACGCGCTGCCAGGAAGCTCCATCCCCATCCGCTCCCAGAAAACCCAACGATGCTCCATAGTCCACTCGATCGACCAGGGTATGAATGGCATTGGTGGCCGGACTAGGCAGCGGACGCGACAGGGTGACTGTGCCTGATCGGTTGCCCAATTCGCCGGACCAGGGACCCACAATGGTCACCTCGGGTCCGACCCCATACCACGAACGAAAGGCCGCCAAGGCTCCGGGATCGAGCACCGGGTCAAAACCCACAATGAGCAGCGTGGAACTGGCCGGAAGGGTAAGGCTGACAGGAAGGTCAAAATCCACATCCCCGCGCAGCCTCCAGGAATTGCCATCCGCCGCGCCAGCGTTCAAGGTCACCGCCGAATCACCTCGGTTCCACAATTCCACATACTCCCAATTCTCAGCCGCCCCCGGCCAGGCGGACATCGGCTGCGACATGAACTCGGAGATAACCACGGGCCCGACCCGCGGCTCGCGATTCACCGAGCCCAGGGTGGGCTGCGATTGAGCGGCGAAGTGGGCACGCCCCAGGGAATCCATCCAGCGTCCCAGCGTGACCCCGGCTTCCACCGCGCCGAACACAAAGCCGTCGTAATAGCCGGTCAGGTCTCCTGAAACCGGATCGGCGCTGAATAGCCAGATTTCGTCACCATCCGCCGCCAACTGGAAGCCATTGTTCTGGGCGTTGAAGAGTGTTTCGTCCAAAACCAAATACCCCCCTGCCCCCAAGGAGGTGTTGTTCGGAATGCGGTACTTCCTGGGCTCGCGGAAGTCGTCGGTAAGGAACCACCCGGCCAGAGTGGCGGGTGCCGCCCCGGTATTGAGCAGCTCGATGGCGTCCCGCCCTCCCGCCGATGGAGCGCTCAAAATCTCGCTCACCACAACTCTCGACACCGCGGGTGCCGGAGGATCGGTGACGCCGGGAGAACCTCCCAACCGACCACTGGCGCGCCAGGATGCAGGATCGGACAGATCAAGATCCACCGCGGTCTCGTCGCTGCGAACCAGCGTGAAGCCATGGGCTCGCACCATGGGATACCAGTCCACGTCATACTCAAAATCGAAGACCACTTCTCCCAACGAATCCACCAGGCGAAGGGCCTCTTTCCCATTCTCCAGCGAGCCCACATAGGGTCCCAGCACGCGGGCGGTGACCTGCGGATAGCGCGCGGCGAAGGCGTTGGGGTTGCGCGCCAGGATTACCCGTTCGTTCGGCAACAGTGTCACCGCAGCCGCCCCAGAGAACGCGAAATCAAGCCCACGGGTGAAGCGAGCTTGAGTGAGATCGGCGGACTGGGAAACGGAGGAGTTCCAGAGTTCAATGAATTCAAAGTCCTCGGCAGGAAAGGCATCGCCCGCCCGAGCGAGCGGCGTCGGAAGCACTTCAGTGATTTGAACGGATCGTTGGACACTGCTGGGCGCACCATTGAAATTGGTTCGGGCCAGCTCCCAACCGGTTTCGGTGTGCAGAACCAAGGAGCCGCCGCGGGCCGACAGCTGACCCCGGTAATCACCCTGTACGAACAGGGCTTGACCGCCGCGGGGACCGGCAGATCGGGCTCGAAACTTAGAGACCTTGGGACTCAGATAGACGATGCCGTTGGTGGGGAGGACCGTACCCGGCTTGAACGTGAACTCCACATCGCCCGCCACCTTCCATCCCGAGATGTCCACAGGGTATGGACTCCGATTCACCACCTGCACGTACTCCTCCTCAGGATCCCCCGAGGGCGGAGTGATGAGCATTTCCCCGAACGTTACGGTGGGCGCGTACGGCTGACTGCCGACGTTGGTCGTCAGAATGCCCGGAATCCGGGTGCCGGTGAGGAATCCGACCCGGGGCTTGAGGTATTCATTCAGGATTCGATCTAGGGCTTGCCGCAGGGTGTAAGTGCTGCCTCCGAAATGGGCATCGGCCTTCCACTTAGCTCGATCGAGCAACACGTCAGGAGCCAACACGGTATAAAGTTCCTCAATGCGATTCTGAAAGTAAGGCTTGGCAAGGTACTGATCCACCAAGGTCCGCACCCGCCGGATCAACATTTGTCGACTCCGCGGGGTGTTCACAATCGCCTCGAGCATCAGGTTGTACTTGCCATCATGGAGCAGGTAGGGCCGGGCTCCGATAAAGGGATGGCTAGCAATGGTGGAATCGAACACGACCGCGTCGGTATTCAAGGCATCCGGTCCAAAGGACAAGTCCAAATCCCAGGGCAGCATGCGCCATTCGCCATTCCCCTCGGTGTCCCGGTAGAGAAAGAAGTTCTTGTCGCTGCCATCGATGTTCTGCACCACGGCCACCGTGGCCATGTAGTTGATCTGCGCGGGCAGATCGATGTTGTCGAAGACAAAGGTCTCCAGCGCCGCACCTTTCAGGGTGAGACCTTTCAAAAACGCCTTGAGGTCGGTCTTGTCCTCCCACCTGCGGGTCTTTTTCTCAAACGTGGCATCCGACTCAGCATTCGACCCAGGACCGCCCTTGTAGAAGGACCCTTGATCATCCAGCCCATACCGACGAAGAAAGGCAGAGTCGGGCTGTTCAGTAAAGAGTGCGACACTATAGAACTTTCCATTTTGTTCCAGACGGACGGGGAAAATCTCCGGGGAAGGCATGCCGGCGTCCCATTGATGTTCGGAAACCAGCTGGGCTCGCACGTAGGATTTATCGGTGTAGGTGGTGTTCCAATCAAATTCCGTCACCCGTGGGACGTTGGGGTGGATGCGAAACTCATGCTCTTCGGGCAGCTCCACCTTATAGCTTTTTTTCGGCCAGCTGATCGATGTTCCACCCCGGATCCGGATCCGGGCGTTGTCGTAAAACTCTCCGGCGTAAAACACCGAGCATTGGGTCCCCGGATTCCCTTCCGCTGCCGCCGGCGAGCGAACAAACCATTGCATCACCGGCAACGCGCTGGTGATCGCCGGGTTGAAAATCACGGTGCCAAAATACTCTTCGTTGCGAATTCTATCCTGAAACAGCGGGAGCCGATTGGTTCGCGATGAGGTGTCCGTCGCCACGATCGCATAACGGATCATCTGGCCGGGGCCGGCTGCCGAGGCGGGAATCGTCGCACCATAGACCAGATCCCCCTTGGTTCCGTCGCCATGCTGTCCATCGTCGACCATGAGGACCGCGACCTCGTTGGAATACATGGTCCGGTAACGAAGCTGCACGGTGCCAACCGGCCCCAGGGTCGGAGTAATGCGCGCGGAAACCAATAGATCTTGATCGTCGTTCGGAACATTGGGTGTGTGGGAAACCTGGCTGATGATGGGCCCGAGTCCGGTATTCCCGTAGCGATTGTCGCGTTCGGGCGTAGGCGTCACGAAATAGGCCCACTGATTGGTGGTTTGCACGGTCGACGAGGCTTCCAAGGTCGCGTCCAGTAACAGGTCGTGATCCCCAGCTGAGGCATTCACGACCTGAATAGCCATGAGGTTGTTGCCGGGCAGAAAAAAGTCGCGGTAGCTATCCAGGTCGAGGGTTTCCCAGGTGATCGGCTCCCGCCCCGCACGCGGTTCGATGGCCACCCCGTCCCAGCTCAAAGGTTCGGGGACGTTGCGCTGGAGGATCTCATTGCCGTTGATCCAGATCTTGGCGCCATCGTCGTAACGCAGGGACAGCTGCCATCTGACGAGCTCCTGCGGGTTACTCACCACGAACGGAACGCGCAAGTAGGCACTCGACCGCTTCCCGAACAGATCGCCGGCCAAGTCCGTGCGCGGCGCCGCCCCGAAGCCAATGCCGGCCTGGTAGACGGCCACCAGTTCCTCGGAGGCGAGGCCTCGACTCCAGATGGCAACTTCGTCGATCCTACCATTCCAAACACCTCCGGCCGCCGAGATGTCGACTGCTGTACCCAAATCATTCAGCTTAGCACCAATGCTCAACACATTGGATGAGGTTTGGATGAACTGACCGGAATAAGGCTGGCTCCCGATGATTTGGCCGTCACGAAACAACCGCAGTGTGGTGCCATCGGCGGTGAAGGCCACATGATGCCACTGTCCGGTGGTCAGTGGGACGCCCTCCCGAACGTTGAATCGTCCCGCCGTGGTATTGATCAGGATCTCGAGATCGCCGGCGGTATCGCGAAGTCCCAAATGAAACTGTCCAGTGTTGGTGGAACCATTCTTCAGCACACTGGCGGAGGTGGTTCGGGCGTCGGCCCAGACCCAGGCAGAAGCGGAGAAGGCTGCCCCAGCCTTGGGGTAACTCGGAATCCGAACCGCCGCGCGTTGGGTGGTCCCACGAAAGCGAAGGGCCCGTCCGCTGAGCCCGTTGGTCCACGGGTTCGCGGTGCCCGGAAAACCGAGAGTCGATCCGTGATTGCCCAACGGCGAACTATCCGGAACGTCGACGCCATTCGTCTGATCCAATTTCCAGTAGCCAGCGAGTCCAGAGAGCATCCCGGGTTGGGGAACCGCATCCAGCGCGGGGACGGCAAATCCTACCGGCAAGGTGCCCGATCGCCAGACGGCATCCGCAAAGCCGAGCTGAGTCCAGTTCGTGCCGAGGGAATCGTCGGCGGGCACCTGAATCTTGACGGAGGCATTGGAGGAAAGGAGAGAGACCTGTCGAAGACCGGTGTCCAATCCAAAGGACACATTGTCGGACTGCGGCGGAAATGCCGGGGCGAAGGAGCTTTGGATTGTTCGGCCATCCGGGCCAACCAGCGCGAGAAACTCGCCGGTATTGCTCAGACGAAAGTTGGTGTGCAACGGGGCGCCGGCTCTTTTGCGGTCCTGACTGGACGCAAACACGACCAGGTAGCCGTTCGGAGGCAGGTTGGTGGAGGGAAATCGCCATTTGGTCAATTGGCCCGCTTCATCCGTCAGAAACCAGTTGTCCAGATTTACCGTGGATGTCCCGGTGTTGTGCAGTTCGATCCAATCGGAAAACTCGCCATCCTCGTCGACTAGTCCCTTGGTATTGGACGCCATGAACTCGGAGATGACCACGGCCGAGGGGGCGGAAGGAGCCAAGAGAAGACAGGTGAGCAACAGCGTCGGGAAGGTCAGGTTACGAATCATAGTTTCACAACAACCCCGTTAACCAGCGGTGGCTCGCCTCACGAGCAGGATCCGTCCTCCGCGACTGGACGGGGATTGAATTGAGTTACTCTGCCAAGAATCGGGCGAAATTCAACCTGGAATCGAGGGAAGCGTACTGAGTGGGGAATTATGAGTGACGAGTGACGAGTGACGAGAACTGACAACTGACAACTGACAACTGACAACTGACAACTGACAACGGCCCCCCCCTGCCCCGTGCTCTCACCCCTCGGCTGCCTCCGCCATGGGGGGCGGCTTCCTGCCGCGCGGAGCACTCCTGGCTCGCCGCGCTAAAACACTCGCGGACAAGGCCACCAGCAGCAAAGCCCCGGTCAGCATCCCCGCCATCTCCCGGGGTTGCCGAGCGTGCACCAGACCGTTGCTCAGAACCGCGATCGCCGCGACGCCCAGGAGGGTGCCATGCACAGACCCGATCCCGCCAAAGATGCTCGTCCCCCCCAAAACCACCGCCGTGATGGCGAACAATTCATATCCCATGCCCGCATCCGCCTTCGCCTGCCCAAGCCTGGCCGTATACACCACCGAAGCAACCCCCACGGCCAAACCGCACAGCACATACGTCAGCGCGATTCGGCGATCGACTGGAATGCCGGCATAGCGAGTTCCCTCGGGAGAAAAACCCAAGGCGCGAAAGCATCGTCCGTAGGACGTCCGATGCACCAACAACCAAAACCCAACCGCAGCCAGCAACAACACCGGAGCCTGGGCTGGCATGCCCAACCAACGTTCCTGTCCCAAAAACAAGAACGACGCCGGAAAATTGGTGAACGTGTCGACGCCATGAGTCATGGCTTCGGCCAGCCCCCGAAACAACGACAAGGTGCCTAGTGTGACGATCAACGGCGGCAGCCTCAGCCGGGTGATCAGCAGCGCGTTGAGACCTCCCGCTAGCCCACCCACGACAATAGTCAAGCTGGCGGCCATCCCGGGCGACAAACCCGCATCGCGCCAGAGCTTGCCAAAAATCACGGCACAGAGCCCGAGCAGCGAACCGACCGACAAATCGATTCCACCCGTCAGGATGATGGGAGTCATCGCCAAAGCCAACAGCCCGATCTCTACCGAGTGACGAACAATGTCGAAGGAGTTGTCGAGGCTGCCGAACCGAGGACCCAGGGAATTAAACAGCAGCCATTCACAAATCAACAAGACCGCCAGCAAGGTCTCGTGTTGAAGCAACGATCGACGGTTGAAGTTGGAACATTCCGATGACGTTGTGGTAGCTGAGTTCATATCAAGCGGCCTCGGTGACTATCATCCCCTTAGCGGTTATGGCGAGTCCGCCATCCATCCGCCGCCACAGCGAGCAGGATGATCAGACCTTGAATGGCTTTTTCCCAATACGCCTCCACATGGAGGTGAGTCAGGGCTGGGTTGACCGAGGCCAGCAAAAGGAGGCCAACCAGAACTCCCCACAGGCTCCCCTTCCCTCCCGAAACCGCGATGCCTCCAACCACGGCCGCGGCGATCGTTTTCATCTCCAGGCCCGACCCCGCCTTGGGATCCACCTGCGGGGATTGAACCGTGTTCATCCAAGCTGCCAACCCCGTCAGGATCCCCAGGAGCAAGAACCCGACGAACGTGACCCTGGGCGGACTTATGCCGGCCAGCCGCGCAGCTTCGGCATCGGAGCCGACCGCGTAGAGGAATCGTCCCATGGCCAAGCGCCGCGACAGGACTGCAAACAGTGTCAGCAGCGCCAAAGCCCCCAGAATCAGGGTCCATTGACCGACGGATTGCGGCAGTCCGAACCACTGATAGTTCTCCGGCAAATTCACAAACTCGCCCTGCCGCAGCCAGCGAAGTCCCTCGCGCCAGGTGACCATCGTGGCCAAGGTCACCACGATGGACGGCAGCCGAAGCCCGGCCACCAGCCAGCCGTTGATCGAGCCCAGCACGGCGCCGATGGTCATGGAAGCCGCCAGCGCGGCGGCCACCGGCCACTGGTGTGCCGCCAGCCAGCCGGCACAAACCCCGCACACCGCAAACTGAGACCCCACACTAATATCAATCTGCCGCGTCACCATCACTGCCGCCATGCCGCACGCCACCACCAAGGTGGGCGCCTCGCGACTCAGCAAGGAGAGCAGCGGCTGAGCCTGGAAAAATCCGGGCGCAAAAACCGCCAACACGCCCAGCCACAGCAGGAGAGCCGCAGCAACGGATAACTCCCGGAAGTAGCCGCGGCTCATCGAACCACCTCCGCAGCCCCGGCCGGCCCCTGCCCTAACGCCGCCGCCATCACCTGCTGCGCCGACGAGCCGCCCGGCAACATCGAAATCAACCGACCACCGCGCATCACACCGATCCGATCGCTCATGCCCAGAATCTCCGGCAGGTCGCTGGAAATCATGAGCACCGCCAAGCCCCGCTTGGCCAGGGCTCGAATGATGCGATGAATCTCGGACTTCGCTCCCACATCCACGCCTTGGGTCGGTTCATCCAGAATGAGGAACTTGGGCTCAGCGGCTAGCCAGCGGGCCAGCGCCACCTTTTGTTGATTGCCGCCCGACAGCGACGTTCCGGGTGCCTCGGGTGACGAGGTTTTAATCCCCAGCTCGCCGATCAGACGTTCGGTCAGCTCCCGCTCGGCGCGGAGCCGAAGCCAGGATCCGGGGAACAGACGCTCATGGATGGCCATGGACACGTTGGCCGTGAGGGGCAGATCGAGAATCACCCCGTGGCGCCTTCGATCCTCCGGAACATACGCAATTCCCAAACTCACCGCCTCGCGCGGGGACCGAATCGCCACTTCCTGCCCGCAAAAGGTGATCACACCCTGGTCCGCCGGTGTGATTCCGAAGAGCACACGCGCCAGCTCGGTTCGGCCGGCGCCAACCAATCCGGCCAGACCGACCACTTCTCCCGAGCGGACTTCCAAATCGACGGCATCCACGCCACCCGCCACGCAGCCAAGCCCGCGCAAGGCGAGCACCACCTCTCTCGGTTGACTTTCGGACGGCGGATAAATCTGAGCGACCTCCCGACCGACCATCTTCTCGATGAGTTGCGCCTCGGTCATGGCGCGCACTTCCCAAGTTCCCAGGCTCTCGCCATCGCGCAGGACCGTTACCCGATCGGCCAGTTGAAAGATCTCCTCCAACCGATGCGTGATATAAATGACCCCAATCCCGTTCGCGCGCAGGTCGCGCACTACGCCGAAGAGCCGCTCCTGATCCGGTCGTGTCAGCGAGGCGGTCGGCTCATCCATGATGACGATCCGAGCGCCGGCCCCCAAAGCACAGGCCATCTCCACCAACTGCTGTTGGGGCATGGACAGCGACCGCACTTCGGTTTCCGGAGCGAAAGTCGCTCCGACCCGATCCAGCAAGGCCTGAGCCTGCTGCCGACGATGCGGCCAGCGCAGCCAGCGGCATCCGGTGGATGGTTCGAGCCGCAGGGCCAGGTTTTCAGTCACCGTGAGGTCGGGAAACAGCGCCGGCTGCTGATAGAGACAGCTCACCCCAAGAGACCGGGCGCGCGCGGGACTGAACTCGTCGATGAGCTGGCCGGCAATGCGCATCCGTCCACCATCGGGAGCATGAGCGCCCGCAATGGTCTTGATCAAGGTCGACTTCCCGGCGCCATTCTCTCCCAGCAAGGCATGAACCTCGCCGGGGCGGAGTGAGAAAGAAACACCCCGGAGGGCACGGACCGCTCCGAAGGACTTCGTCACCCCCTGAAGCTCGAGCAATGAACTGCCGATGTCAGTGTCCACCCTAACTTCTCCCGGACAACACCCGCCGCTCGTATTCCTTAACGCTGGCCAGCCAAGCCTGGCCGACAGGAACATCCGACTCGAGGCAGTATTGATCCCAGACCGCTCCAAACGGCAGGGTCTTCAATTCCTCCAGCAGCGCGAGCCGCGAGGTGTAATCACCTGCCCGTTCCAACCGACGCAGCGTGTCCGCGGGCTCCAGCAAGGCCAGCAGCAGGGCCTTGCTCAGGCAACGAGTGCCAATCACCCAGGCCGCTATCCGGTTAATGCTCGCATCAAAGAAATCGAGGCCGAGGTGAACGCGCTTCTCAAACCCACCGCGAATGACTTCCTGGGCGATCGCTTCCAGATCGTCCGTCAAGGTAACCACATGGTCGCTGTCCCAGCGAATGCCTCGGCTTACATGCAGCAACAGTTGATCGATCCACTGCAGCACAGAGGAGATTTTGTCCGCAATGGTTTCCGTCGGGTGGAAATGCCCGGCATCCAGACAGAGCAGTTTCTGATTCCGGATCGCATAGCCGAGGTAATACTCATGGGATCCTACCACATAGCTCTCAGAGCCCAGCCCGAACAGCTTGCACTCCACCGCATCTAGGTTGTGGCGTGGGTTCACTTTCCCCGCGAAAATTTGATCCAGTGACTCCGTGAGTCGCTCCCGGGGCGCGACTCGATCGATGGGAGTATCCTTGTAACCATCGGGAATCCAAAAATTGGTGACACACGGGCTGCCCTGGCGCTTGCCGAAGGCGGCGCCGATCCGGCGACAAGCGATGCCATGCTCCACCCAGAAACGGCGGATGGCAGGATCGCGATGTGCGAGAGTAAAACCATCGGCCGCCAGGGGATGCGAAAAGTAGGTGGGGTTGAAGTCGAGTCCCAGGCCGCGACGGGATGCCCAATCCATCCAGGAGCGGAAATGTCGCGGCTCAAGATCCGTTCGCTCCACGCGCTGGCCTCCGGTTTCGGCATACGAGGCGTGCAGATTCAAGCGGTGAGAGCCCGGAATGAGAGCCAAGGCTTGATCCAAATCCTGTCGCAGCTCGTCCGGGTTTCGCGCTTTGCCAGGATAGTTTCCCGTGACCGCCAGTCCACCCCCCAGTTCCGTGCCTTGGGCCTCAAATCCCCCCACATCGTCGCCTTGCCAGCAATGGAGAGAGATGGATATGCGCCGGACTCGGTTGAGTGCAGATCGCACATTCACCCCCAGAGCCGCATATTGCTCTTCCGCACGCCGAAACGCCTGTGACATCCGCTTAGAATCCGCCATAGAGTTGTGGGCGTATTACGTCGGGAAGTCGTGGCTCTGCCAAGGAATTAGTCGCGAGGCTAGCGCCGGGAAACCCGCTCGAGAACCACGTCGTTGGCCAGTTCCCGCGTGCGCTGACGCAACTGCTCCAGCGGACGCAGGGCCGCCGACTTCTCCGCCGGCGGCTTTCCGGAAAGCTCCTCGTGAACTTTCTGAACCTGCGCTTCAAACATGCCCCCGAGATAGCGCTCCAGACGCTCCTGGGAGCGGATCGTGCGCTTCAGGGCGTCGATTGAGGCCTTCGCCTTCACATCCTCCAAGCCCTTGCCCTGATCGACGAGCGCTTTGACCTCGCGCCGGAGCGTCACGAAGAAGTTCAACTGGTCCTCCAATACCTCCGGCCCGCCGACGGGGCCATGGCCGGGGCAGATCAACTTCGGTTCGAGTTTGAGAGCGGCCTGCAACGTTTGGATCCACGCTTCGACGCTGCCATCGCCCACATAATTGAAAGGTCCATTCACACAGGCATCGCCGGTAAACAAGATACGTTCTTTAGGCAGCCAGGCCCAACCGTCCCCGTGGGTGTGGGCGACGCCCAGATGCAGCAGCTCGACGCGATGGGTTCCGTCATCGAACACCAGATCCTTGCGAAACAGCAGGCTCGGCGCCTTCAACTGACTGGCGCGAACGTCTTCCCGACCTTTGGCTGCGTCTTCCCACCGGCCGGGCTTGTCTCCGTAACGCCCCGTCTCATAGCGCTTCATCTCGGCGAGCACGCCTTCGTGGGCCACCACCACCGCCCCGCTGTCCGCCCAGATCTGGTTCCCATAGGCATGGTCTCCATGGTGGTGGGTATCGAACACGAAGCGGATCGGCTTATCGGTGATCGCGCGAATCTTCGGAATGACTTCCTTGGCTCCCGATGGAAAATTGGCATCGACCACGAGGACATAATCCTGGAACACGATCCACCCATTGTTGCAATGGGCGCGCCGGCCCAGGTCGCCTTCATGAAAATAGACGTCCGGAGCTACCGTCTCGACTTTATTGACTTCGGCGAAGCCGGGGACCGCACCTAGCAGCAGGGTCAGAGACCCAGCCCAAGCAAGAGAGACGAGTATGGAGCGCATGAGGTCGAATCGTCGCTGGGCCGTTTGAAATGTCAATGCGGTACGCGGGAGAGGCTCGTTGGGGTTATGCTGCAAAACGGGTGAGGCAGTTCAAGGCACTGGGTTGCGAGCCACAAGCTACCCCCGAGAAAGCTGAATAGTTAACTCCGTACGGGGAGCGGACGGTTCGGGGGTATGGAGTTCCTGCTTTAGCAGGTCCCCACGCGCGATCTCACTTCGTTGCCGACTCCGCCTGAAGGCGGAACTCCCTACAAGGAAACCATTCCTACGCCCACCGTAGCCTTCTCACGGTCCGTCTCCTACCGCTCCACGCGCACCACGGGACTCACGGTCGAAACGCCGTTCTCATTGAACGCCTCGATCGCGAAACTGTAGGGCTGTCCGATGCTTAACGCACGCAGCTCCAACGCAGGCCGTTGGTCAGCGAACACCTGGTAGGTTTGATACAGCTTATCATCTCTGATGCCCCAGAGAATATTGTAGCCAACCGCGCCAGGAACATCCTCCCAGCTCAAAAAGGCGTTGCGCGGGTCATTTCCGTCCCGGCGAACGGTGAGGTTGGAAGGTGTGGAAGGTGCCGCGCCGCCTCCATGACCGAACACGCGGAGGTCACTAATGGCCAGATGCGGCGACGCGACGTAGCCATGCTCATACTTCACATAGCGTGCTTTCACCGGTTGGGACAGCTCGAGATACGCGTTCGGCCGATCCCGCTTCTCCGAGGTGAGATCCACCACAACATCCCACTTCTTGCCATCCAGCGAGGTGTGCAACTTGAACTGGGTGTAGACCGAGGCATCGCTGGCATAGATCCCGGATTTGTAGTCGGTATAGTTCACTTGAATCGCCCGCACCTCACTCGGCCGCCCGAGATCGACCGTCACCCACTCTCCAGCCCGGTTGGAATCGGCCACCCAATAGCTGCGCGGATTCTCGTCCGTAACGTTGGCAGCTCCGTACACGCTGCGAAACGACGAACTGGTGACGGGCTTGCGATAGGAAAGCAGCATCCATCCCGTGAAGGATTCATCGCGTCGGCTCCACTTCCGAGTGGGCAGGAAGTGCGGAAAATCGGCGAACCGAGTGCTGGCGAACAAGAGACCGTCGTCGTCAAACCCCGCCGGCACCATGGAAATGCGGCGCTCGAAATCGAAGTTCACCGCCCACCAAGGGGTGCCGGTGTTAAAGAAATTTCCAAAATTGTCCTGAAAGGTGTTGCCGTGTCCGACGCCGGTCATGAAGCCTCCGGGTTTGTAGGCCACCGGATTGTTGGGTGCATACACAAACGGTCCGAGCGGACCGTCGCCGATGTAGGTCCCGTTCCCGTAGACGTTGTATTCCGTCCCGGGAGCACCGTACTGAAGGTAGTACTTACCTCGATGCTTGGTCATCCAAGCTCCCTCCATGAAGGGAGTGATCGAGCTCATATGATTGGGACCAAACCGTTCCCAACCATGTTGGTCGGGATGCAGCTTGATCAGCTCGCTCGAAGTGCCGACGTAGGTCAACTGCTGGGAGGGATCCAATTCGATGCCGTAGATGGGATAGACATTCGAAGACCCATAATACATGAACCACCGACCGGTATCGTCATCATGAAAAATCGCCGGATCCCAAGGGCCGGCGCCGCCGGGCACTTGCGGCAGCAGCGGGTTGAGCTGCTCGAGTCGGCCCGTCTCGGGAGCGCTGGTCACCCAGATCGGACGACGTTCGAAGGTGGATTGAAAGAGGTAAAGTTTTCCGCCCACGCTGAGCGCAGCTGGAGCGCACATATCCTCCTTGGGCCAGTGATGTGGCGTCACGTCGGGTTTGATGAACCGCCAGTTGACCAAGTCTTTGGAGTGCCACCAGCCGCCCGAGATCGTGACAAACATGTAGTACTCGCCCCGATGATTCACGATCACGGGGTCTGCGCCGGATCGAAAGGAGATCCCGCGCGCCTTCTGCTCAAAATTGTATTGGTAGTTGATGTCGACCGGATTGCACCAGGTCTTCTGCCCAACGAACTGGGCGGAGGTTCCGAAGGCGCCAAGGAACAGGCCAAGGCCCAGAAGGAAGGCTTGGGGCGAACGTCGCGGGCGACGGCTATTCGGGAAGAACGTGCGCATGTGTGGGTCCAATAAAGCAGAACAGTTTCGCCGGCTGAAGCAGTTTTTGAGGGGGAGGTGAATATGTGGAAAGCCGCAACTTAACCACAACTCCTGAAGAGCGGCACCGAGTTGGGCAGCGATGTTTCGGGCATTCAGCCCTCATCGTTTGGGGAATCATCACCTGGGGTTGCCACCCCAGGCTGGTATATAGCGCGCCCGTGGCGCTGAATTCCAACGGGCCACAGGCCCAATACCATCCCCGCCTGGGGTGGCAACCCCAGGTTTTTCCACGACCGGACAGTTTAAGGGCTGAAAGCCCGAGACATCCCTGGATCCTGCCTCCGGATGCTGCCGTGATCTTACCCACGTAAAAACACCTCTCGATTTCAGGCAGCGCCTTCCCCGTCCTTGAGCTTGCCGCGGTGAGGGCGCTTGTACTATGTTTGGGCTTTGACCGTAACCAGATCATGAACCCAATCAGTTCCAGACGGTTATCACTGAAGATCCAATCGTCGTTGGTATAAAGCATGGACCCGATACCGTTGCCCTATTCCCACCATTTGAGCGCGGCCCAGGGCTGGCTGGAATTGGGGACTGCCGCAGAAGCGGCGAACGAACTGGCCGCCATCAAGCCTCCCTGGGATAAACACCCGGCGGTGCTCGAGATCTCGTGGGGGGTGAACGCCAAACTAAAGAACTGGGAACGCTGTGTCGCGTTGGCGAATGAACTGATAGCGGACTTTCCGGAGCATGAAGCTGGCTGGATTCATCGCTCCTATGCCCTGCACGAGCTGCAGCGTACCCGAGAAGCATTGGAAATGCTGGCAGAATGTTCGGCCCGGTTTCCTCGATCCACAACCATTCCCTATAATCTGGCCTGCTACCACGCCCAGCTCGCCCAACTCGATGCCGCTCGGGATTGGTTGGAGAAGGCCTTCGCGCGGAGTGAGGATCCCAAAGTCTTGAAGGTCCAGGCGCTCCAAGATCCCGACCTCAAACTGCTCCACGCCGAGATCCAGAAAAAGCCCCGCTAGCCGCAAACACCGCCGGCGCGATGACATGAGGTTTCCCTATCTCGCAATAGCCCTGTCAATCGCGCCGGCGGTGTTTGCGGCTAGCAGGCACTGCGTGCGGGGAAGCCGGACCAGGTTTATAGTTCTGATCTCCAGTGGCACGACCTCATTAGGTTCCTTGAGTCGGGTAACGCAAGTCTCAGAAGCCGGTGGCATCGCTGCGCGATGCTCCTTACTTTTGACAATTCCGGGGGTGCGAGCACCCCCGGCTAAATATCTTTGAACCCTGCGGGTTCGAGCTCCCCAATACCAGGGTGACAAACTGCCGTGCTACCCAGCTTGGTTGCTGCCCTGAACTCAGCCCTCTGGGGGAGTCGCATGGGCTTCTTTGGCCCGAGCATCTCGAATCCGTTTACTGGGGATGAAGGTCGCGATGAACTCCTTTCGAAATTCATCGAACGTGCCCGCTCGCAGGTGCTCCCGAACATCGGCCATGAGCTTGAGATACATGTGCGAGTTATGCACGCTGAGCATGCGCAGCCCAAGGATCTCGTTCACGTTCAGCAGATGTCGCAGGTAGGCGCGGGTAAAGCGCTGACAAGCGAAGCACTCGCACCCCTCCTCGATGGGCCCGAAATCGGCCTTGTTGAATCCGCCCTTGATGCTCACCGCGCCCTTGCGGGTATAGGCCGTTCCATTGCGAGCAACCCGGGTCGGAAGCACGCAGTCGAACATGTCGATGCCTCGGGCAATCAGCTCGACCATCTGCGCCGGCGTTCCCAGCCCCATGGCGTATCGGGGTTTGTTCGCGGGGAGATGCGGCTCGGCGAGTTCGACCGCCTGCATCATCTCGGGCTCCGGCTCGCCAACGCTGACTCCACCGACCGCATAGCCATCGAAATCCATGGCCACCAGCTCGCGGGCGCATCGTTCACGCAGATCCGCGAACTTCCCGCCCTGCGTGATGCCAAATACGAATTGCCCCCGGGCGCGCGGCTGCTCGCGGCATTCCTTGGCCCACTCGATGGTTCGTTCCACCGCGCCGCGCACCTCGCGATGCGTCGCCGTGTGCGGGGGGCATTCATCGAACACCATGGCGATATCGGAACCGATGTGACGCTGAATCTCCATCGATTCCTTGGGCCCCAGGAACAACAGCGAGCCGTCGAGATGCGATCGAAACTCGACTCCGTTCGGCTTGATCTTCCGAATCTTCGCGAGGCTGAACACCTGAAATCCGCCGCTGTCGGTCAGGATCGGTTGATGCCAATTCATGAACTGGTGCAGCCCTCCTGCCGCCTGCATGATCTCCATCCCCGGCCGAATGCTCAGGTGATAGGTGTTTCCCAGGATGATTTGGGTCCCCATCTCGACCAACTCCCGGGGGTCCAGAGCCTTGACGGAAGCTTGGGTGCCCACCGGCATGTACACCGGGGTTTCGATGGTCCCGCGCGTGGTGTGGATACGGCCCAGCCTCGCTCGGGATTGCGAGGCGGTTGCCAGAAGTTCAAAGAACATGAGAGGTCGAAGCGCCAGCCTGGGTGACGAGTTTACGCATGCGCTGCACCGCGGACTTGAGCCGGGGATGTCCGAACAACGCCGTGCCGGCCACAAAGGTGTCGGCACCAGCCTGGGCGCAATCGCGAGCGGTGTCAAAGTTGATGCCCCCATCCACCTCGATCCGATAGGCGAGTCCGCGTTCGCGACGCCAGCTCAGCGCCTGCTGGATCTTGGGCAGCATCTCGGCAATGAACGGCTGCCCGCCAAAACCGGGATTTACCGTCATGATCAGCAGCAGGTCGATCTTGTCGAGATAGGGAATCGCCAGATTGACATTGGTCGGAGGATTGATCGCCAGACCCACCTTTTTACCGAGGCTCTTGATCTTCCAGATCAGCGGCTCCACCTGGTCGCTCAACTCGACGTGAACGGTCATCAGATCTGCGCCAGCGCGGGCAAAGGGCTCCAAGAGGATTTCGGGGCGCGAACACATCAGGTGCACATCAAACGTCATTTTGCTCAGCGGACGCAGACGGCGCACGACTTCAGGACCAAAGGAAATGTTCGGAACGAAATGTCCGTCCATGATGTCGAGGTGAAGCCAGTCAGCCCCCGCGCGGTCAGCGCGAAGGGTCTCGGCTCCAAAGCGGGTAAAATCCGCCGCCAAAAGGGATGGCGCAATAATCATCGGTCGCCATGTTAAGGGGCAACCCCCGCCTTGGGCAACCGTGAATGAGCACGCTAGTTCGGGTTCTGCGTCGGAACCGGCGTCCAGACGATGCGATCCTGTGGAACTTTGGCCTTGCCCCGAGAGGCTCCGGAGGCGGTCTCGACCACCTCGTCGCCCGCGAACGTCTCGACGTGCCCGTCTACGAACACGAGATTTCCTCGCCGATCATGCCGGGCGACGAACCGGCTGGCATAGCTACTGGGCTGCCCGAGATCGGTGGTGGCCTGGGCGATGTCCACCGGGGTCTCATCCGGGAGGAGATTTTCCAGGAACATGACGGTGCTGGCTGGCTGGCGAATCTCTACCACCCTCAACGTGGTTCGAGGAGCTTCGATGAGTTTTGAGTTCATCGACAGGCTGAACAACGGGTTATTGCCCAGGGTATGTCCCCTGGGAAATCGCGCCGCCGGGCAATGAAAGAAACTCTCCCGCTCGTAAAAGCCCGCCCGCTTATTGAAATAATCTCCTGCGCGGGGCTGCCCCATCAACGGAGGAATGGCGTTGTACCACACATCGTTGTTGTTCGGATCCTTCACCTGCGCCCAGTTGTTGAGCACAGTCCCAGCGCCAAAGCTCTCGCGGGGGAGCCGATCCTCGTTGTCGTGAAAATAGAGCGTCAGCCCCACCCCCCATTGCCTCATGTTGTTGAGACAGGCCGTGCGCTTGGCAGAGTTCTTGGCCTTGGCGAGGCTGGGCAACAACATGCCGGCCAGGATGGCAATGATGGCGATAACCACCAACAGTTCGATGAGCGTGAACGCAGCTCGGGATCTCGCAAACGGAAATCGTCTCATAGTGGCTGCTCGTTCTCCGACGTTTTCAAGTCACGGCTCGAGTAGGATGCGGAAGAATGTGGAGCGGACTGTTGCCATGGGCACCTCACGCGACAGGACGTTACCGGTAGCCGTGAGCGTCTCGACAGCTGTCCAAACCGAGCCGTCCAGGGATTCACCGGACTGAAGGACATAGCGACGATTTGGCTCCGTATTCCAAGTGATGCGATAGGTATTTCCCACACGCTGGAAATCAAGAATCCGCGGATATGGGGGATTGGTAAGAAATCCGGGGGATCCATAGTCAGCGTTCTCCAAGGACCGCCAGGCTCCGCCGAGGCCTGCCACGCTCAACCCGCCGAACGTTTGGCTGGCGGCATCCCACCCGAAGCTGACGCCATTGGTAGCCGTCGAAAACACCTCGCTGGCCACAGTATCAAAGTCTTCGGAAGCGACCCCGTTCCAGAGGTTGATGGCGTCGCCCAGAGAGCTGAGGCTGAGTCCGCCGCCCCGGTAGGTAATGATCTTCTGATCCGGCTTAAAGTTCGAGTCACCCCACCAGCGACGGAACTCCTCAGGAGTCATGTTCTCCACGAACACGATCGATTCTCCGGGGAGAATGGAAACTCGGTTGGTGAGCGTGATCGCCGCAGCGAGGCTCGCGGAGCCATCATCAAATCGATAGCCATAGAGATCCACTGCGAAGGTATCGAGATTGGACAGCTCCCACCAGTCATTGTGCCCACGCACGGGTCCATTGGTATCCGAGGCGGGCAGAATTTCCGTAATGACCAAGCGCGGCTTGCGGGTCACCAGTAAACGAGCCTCCCGCGAGGTTACCGTTCCACTGGCGTTGCTCGCCTGAACTGAATACAAACCGGAGTCTTCCGGCTGGGCGGCCGGTAAGGTCAGCGCGTCCTGGGTCGCCCCCTCGATCGCTCGAGTGCCAAAAAACCACTGATAGGCCGGTTGAGGAACTCCGGAAGCCATGGATCGAAACACGACGCTCTGGCCAGTAAAGGCATTCTGGTCCTGAGGTTGAAGTGTAACCACAGGAGCCTCGGGAGCCGCATTCAAAGTGAGACGAGCTACCTCACTCGTGAGGGATTGAAAGCCGTTGTCCAACACCACGCGATAAAGGCCGGTTTTGTCTGGGGTCGAATTCGTGACTCTGAGAGTGTCAAAACGCTCACCGGATAGCGGCTCGTCGCCGAAAAACCAGCGGAACGAAGGCCGGGGTAGCCCTCGAGCCGTTACGGAAAAGACCGCTGTGTCGCCCGGATTCACCGCCGTGTTGGTGGGATGCTGGGAAATGACCAACGGAACCGGACCAGAAGTACGCCCAGGTGATCCGACATCATCGGCCGTGGCCGCTTGGGCTGCCGTCAGCACCCCATTGGTACTGAGCAAGCCGAACACCCCGGTCGAGGGATCGTAGACGAATGAGGCCCCCCGAATCGCCGCACCGAAGTCGACCGAATCAACCCAGTCCGAATCGTTGATGGCATCGGGACCCCAAAGCCGAATTCCATCCCCGGTCGAACTCAACCCATTTCCTTCATAAATAACCGCTTGAGCCGAGGGCTCAAAGGCGCGTCCCCACCAGGTCTTGAATTGATCCGGGGACATGGAAGCCGGAGAGTTGCTCTGGAAGAAGAGAATGGATTGCCCCGGCGCGATGCTCAATCCCGCGAACGGCGTCGGATCAGCGCTCAGCAGTCCACCTTGATTGTCATTCCACTTGTAGCCTGTCAGGTCGATCGTGTTCGTCCCGAAATTGGTCAACTCCCACCAGTCCGAGTTCTGAACCACCGTGGCACTCCCTTGAGTCGTGGCAGCGGAGGACATCGCCTCCGTGATCGCCAGCCGCGCAACGGCCCGCTCAGGCCCGGAAAGGGCTCCCACCATCAGAACAAAGTAAAGTCCTAACCAAAACCGAGTCACAGAGTTAAAACCGAAGACATCTTGCGCGCTCTGAGTTTGCATAGCTAAGGGATATACCTCTCCAAGGTTCCGATTGAATGACCGGCAGGTAAAATCCTGAAAACTTTCCTAACACTTTTCGGTCACTAAATAGACGCAAACCGCTGTCTCCGTTCAAGTAACCCCCATTTGTGACGATGTTCTAGAGGTGGAAGAAGGCAAGCCTATCACCATTCTGTACGCCGAAGACGATCCGGTGTCCTCCAGGATTCTGGGGAAAACCCTGCAATCGCTGGGATACACCGCGTTCGGCTATCCCAATGGGGCCGAGGCGCTCGAGTGGTTCAAGGCTCACCAGCCGCCTATTATCATCAGCGATTGGATGATGCCTCAGCTGGATGGCGTGGGCTTTTGCGAACAAGTCCGAGCTCTCAACCTTCCGCAATACACCTACTTCATCATGCTGACCGCGAATGCGGGGCAGGCGAACTATCGCAAAGCGATGGACAGCGGGGTGGACGACTTCCTGGTGAAGCCTTTCAAGCGCGACGATCTCTACATCCGGCTTCGGGTGGCGGAGCGCATCATCCGGCAACGCTGGGAAGCGGAGTCCAAAATTCGTTCGCTGGCACATTTTCCGGCGGACAACCCCAACCCGGTGCTCCAAGCGGACCGGGACGGCAAGATTGTCTACGCCAACAAGGCGAGTCTTCCGCTGCTCAAGGATTGGTCGTGCGAAGTGGGGGCCCCTCTGCCCAACTCACTTCAAGGTCTTCTGGAATCCCGGCTGGCATCGGGGCCAGCCCGCGAGACCGAGCTGAGCTGCCAGCATCGGGTGTTCAGTTTCGCCACCACCTCCGTTTCGGAGGATGGGGATGTCTATCTCTATGGACACGAAATCACCGCGCGCAAGCGGGCCGAGGCGGAACTCATCGCGATGCGGAACCAGGCCGTCTCTCAGTCTCTGCAGGACGCCCTGACCGGAATCGGAAATCGCGTGCTCTTTCAGCAACGCTTGCCCGAGCTCTTAGAATCGGTGGAAGCCAGCGGACGCAAACTCGCCCTGGTGCTCATCGACATCGACAACTTCAAGGAGATCAACGACAGCTACGGGCACAAGGTTGGCGACCAGGTAATCATTCACGTCGGGCACACGCTCCGCGATCGTTTGAAGGGAAAGGATTGCGTCTGTCGCTGGGGTGGCGATGAACTGGTGCTGCTCATCACGGACCTTCCCGATCGCAATATGATGGGGCCAATCTGCGAGCGACTGCGCGACGCCGTCAAACGCGGGGCCACCGAGTCGGACCTGCCGACCAGTGTTTCGCTGAGCATGGGGTTCGCGATCTACCCGGACGACGCCCAGAATGGGGAGGGCCTGCTGCAAAAGGCCGACCATGCCTTGTACGAGGCCAAGGCGGACGGGCGGGACTGCTGGCGGGAGTTCAAAGGGGAATCCCAGGAGTTGAAAGGAATTCAAAACGTCTTCCAGCACCTGACTGTGGCCTTGCAGGAAAAACGCCTCACGGCGCATTTCCAGCCGGTCTGGGACGTGGTTAACAACAAGGTCGCCGGGGTGGAAGCGCTGGCTCGCTGGCCCGATCCAGCGCGAGGCTTCATCCCGCCGGATCAATTCATCCCGGTCGCGGAAGCCAAAGGATTGATCATCCCCTTGAGCAAGCAGGTGCTGCGTATCAGTCTCGAAACGATGAAGGCGTGGCGAGACCTCGGGTTTGAGCTGACGCTTTCCGTCAACCTGTCCAAACGGCAGCTGGTGGAGCCGCAATTCCTGTCCGATCTCCGATCCCAGGTGGACGAGCTGCAGCTTCCGCATCAGCGCATCATTTTTGAAGTGACTGAACGGCAGTCGATTCTCGGCCATGCGCTGGGCAGGCAGCGTCTGGAAGAAATGGCCAATGACGGATACCGGCTGTCGCTCGATGATTTTGGGTCAGGGTATTCGTCCTTTGACTTGGTGGGCGAGCTGCCCTTCCACGAGCTAAAGATCTATAGCGGACTGGTCCAACGCATGAGCCAACCGCGCGGGCGGGGCATCATCCAGGCGGTGGTGGAAATGGGTCATTCCCTCGGATTGACGGTCGTTGCCGAAGGAGTAGAGAGCGAGCAGGACGTGCGCACGCTCCGCGAGATCGGGGTCCACAAGATTCAGGGATACTTCTACTCGAAGCCGCTGGCCGCCCCAGATCTATATAAGTATCTCGAGAAGCATTCCCTCGACAAGACCCCACCTGAGCCACGATCACGTCAACAGGCTGCCATCGATGGGGTCTCGTTCTAGCTGAGAGCCGGTCCCCGGGCGCGGAGGATCAGCCCCCACCGGTGGCGGCGGGCTCCTGCTGAGTGATGCAGTGGAAGGACCCCAAACCCCAGATCAGCTCGGTGGAGTCAACGCCCACCACCTTGCGGTCGGGGAACTCCTGCTGGAGGATTTCCACCGCCCGGGCATCATTCCGGTGTCGGAAGGTGGGCACCAGCACCAGCTGATTCGCAATGTAAAAATTCGCGTAGCTCGCCGGGAGTCGTTGACCTTGGTATTCCACGATCCCGGGCGTGGGCAGCTTGACTATATTGAACACGTGGCCATCCTGGTCGCTGGCTTTGCGCAGACGCTGATAGTTCTCCTGGAGCAGGTGATAGTTGGCATCCTCGATATCCTCCTCCACCACGGTCACGATCGTGTTGTGACTGACGAAGCGGGAAAGGTCATCGATATGGCCATCGGTGTCGTCCCCCACAATCCCCTCACCCAGCCAGATGATCTTGGAGATGCCTAAAAAATCGCGCAGATACTGGGAGATCTCCGATTGCGACAAGCCAGGGTTGCGGTTGGGGTTCAGCAGGCAGGCTTCGGTGGTCAGTAACGTTCCCCGACCATTCACTTCGATCGAGCCGCCTTCCATCACGATCCCCGGCGCAAATAACGGGAGTTTCCGCAGCGCGGCGACGTGTTGAGGCACGATGTCGTCCAGGTCATAGGGCGGGTACTTCCCCCCCCAGGCGTTGTAGGCCCAATCCACCACCGCACGCTCGCGGGCGCCGTCCCGCTCTCGGACCAGAAAAATGGGTCCATGATCCCGACACCAAGGTTCGTAGGCGGGAAAATGGTGAAAGAACACGCGTTCGAGAGGCACCTGATGCGCTTTCAAGATCTCACGCACTGAGTTCTCCATGTCCGCGTTCCAGACATTGAGGTTCACGTCCTCCACCCCCACCAAATGGCGGATCAGCTCGGCATAGACCGGAGGCACCGTGTCGTACTTGTCGGGAAAGCTGATACCTTCCGGACGAGGCCACGTGAACCAGGTACCTTCATGCGGCTCCCATTCGGCCGGCATGCGGTAGCCCAACTGCGTTGGATTTCGACGCAAAAGGTACGTCGTGCTCATAGTGGGATCAGATTACGAGAGAACCGGGTGACCGATCAATGGACAAACGAAAGAATCCGCCTTCGACTTCGGGACTTCACAAACTCAATCCAATCGCTAGGCTCCCTCCCCAAACGATGGTACTCTGAATATGGCTCAGACAAAACATTGCCACAAATGCGGCTGGAATTGGCCACTCAACACGCTTCCCGGTCGCAACGACAGCTGCCATCAATGCGGGTCGGACATCAAGGTTTGCCTGAACTGTGTCAGCTATGACATCAAGGCGGCCTATCAATGCCGCGATCGCCGAACCGACCCGGTCCTGGAAAAGCACATGGCCAATTTCTGCGAGTATTTTGACTTCATTCGTCGCGAATGGGCCGGTACTCAGACCGACAAACGCGAGGAGTCTGCCCGGGATCAGTTGAAGAAGTTGTTCGGAGATTAGCCCTCCGCCCCTTCCCCTTCCCCCCTTTTCCTGAACTGCCCCATGAAGAACATTGTTTACTTTGATTTGGAAACCCAGAAGTCCGCGGACGAGGTCGGCGGATGGGATAAGATTCGCGACATGCGAATGAGTGTCGGTGTCACCTACAACACCGCTCGGGGCGAGTATCAAATCTACGGAGAACAGGACGTCAATGCGTTGCTAACCGAGCTGCAACGAGCCGACCTGGTGGTGGGCTTTAACCATATCCGGTTCGATTACGAAGTGCTGCACGGCTACACCGTCTTCGATCTCACCCAGCTACCCAGCCTCGACATGCTGGTCGAATTGCAGAAGACGCTCCCGCATCGGCTGTCCCTGGATTCCATCGCCACAGCCACTCTGGGAGTCGAAAAGACTGCGGAAGGGCTCCAGGCGATCAGGTGGTTCCGGGAAGGGAAGCTGATGGAGATCGCCGAGTACTGCTGCTTCGATGTGAAAATCACGAAGCTGGTCTACGAATACGGCGCCCAGCATAAGCAACTTCACTACACCAACCGTTTCGGCAAAACGCAGACGGTTCCCGTGTCGTGGTAGGTTACACGGCCTCTTCATGAACTCTTTCCTCTCCGCGCTCTCCGCGCCTCCGCGAGAGATTCCGGCAGTCCTTTCCGAGTCAGGGGAGGGATCTTTTCTCGCGGAGGCGCGGAGAACGCGGAGGAGCACTAAGTCAGTGAGAACCGAAGGATCAAAGCCAACTCCCCTCCCTGAGAAGAGCAGCAGCGTCAGTGGGCCCGGCTCCGGCAAGTCCCTGTTCAGATCCCGTGATCCGTGGGCAATAAGTCCCCTGTCCAGAAACTCCCTAGAGCCGCTTCATCACTGCCGCAGCGGCGGTGACCGTCGCTTCAATGTCTTCGGCTGTATGGGCGGTCGAGATAAACCCAGCTTCGAACTGCGAGGGCGCAAAGTAGATGCCTTCGGCCAGCATCGCGTGGAAATAGCGGGCGAATTTCTCGCGGTCGCTGTGCATCGCATCGGCGAGGCTGTGCACCGGCTGGTCGGTAAAGTAGCCGCAGAACATGGATCCGATCCGATTAAAGGTGACCGGGACTCCCGCCGCCTGCGCCGCCTCCATCATGCCGGCCTCCAACTGGGCACCCCGCTGTTCGAGGGTAACATAAGCCTCGCCGTTGACCAACTCCTCCAGGGACGCAAGACCGGCAGCCATCGCGACCGGATTGCCGCTCAGGGTTCCCGCCTGATAAACCGGCCCTAGAGGTGCCAGACAGTCCATGATCTCGGCGCGCCCCCCAAACGCTCCCACCGGCAACCCGCCCCCGATCACCTTGCCAAAGCACGAGAGGTCGGGAGTGATCCCATAGATGCCCTGCGCCCCGCTGATGCCCAAGCGAAACCCGGTCATCACTTCGTCAAAAATAAGCACGGTGTCGTGCTGCTCGGTGATCTCCCGAAGGAACTCGAGGTAGCCTGGCTTGGGCAGGTAGAGGCCGGCATTGCCGGGAACTGGCTCCAGGATGATTCCGGCGATCTGGCCCAGATTGGCATGAAAGGCGGCGCGAACCGCATCCGGATCGTTGAACGGGAGCACGATAGTCTCTTGCGTAAACGCAGCCGGAACCCCCGCGCTGTCCGGGGTGCCGAAGGTGAGCCCGCCGGACCCGGCCTTAACCAGGAGGGAATCGACGTGGCCGTGATAGCAGCCCTCGAATTTGATGATCTTGTCGCGCTGGGTGTAGCCGCGCGCCAACCTGATGGCTGACATGGTCGCCTCGGTGCCGCTGCTGCACATGCGGATCTTTTCCACGCTGGGAACGTGTTCCCAGATGAGTTCGGCCATCTTGACTTCCAGCGGGTTGGGAATGCCAAAGCTGGTTCCCAACTCAGCGGCGTGCTGAATGGCTTTGACGATGCGCGGGTGTGCATGGCCGTGAATGGCTGGCCCCCAGGTTCCGACATAGTCCAGGTACTCATTGCCATCAACATCCCAGACCCGGGCACCGGAGGCGCGATCCACGAAGAATGGCTGGCCGCCCACTCCGCGAAAAGCACGCACCGGGGAGTTAACACCGCCCGGGATATACTTCAGCGCTTCCGTGAACAGAACCTGAGAACGAGATGGAGCATTCATTGACAGGGCGAGCTTGCGAGGATTCTAGGCTCCCGATCAACGCTAAACCGAGCCGGGCGAACGATGAAAGCCAGGGACATTCCTCCGATTGCTTGGTCTAATAGGGGAGAGAGCACAAGAAATCGCCCCATCCAGTGAGCATAACCCGAAGAATATTCTCGTTAAGGCAACGCGCCCCGGAAGATCGGTGGATATCGTCGCGGGGCTTCACGCGACTGGAACTGGCTGTGATTCTGCTCGTCCTCGGGCTGCTCATCGCGTTGGATTTCTAGGGTCCGGCCTACCGACCGGTCTTGGGGATGCGGGCCGGAGTGGCCTAGTAAAATCTATCGGCGCAACCATGGCGGATCCACCGAGCGTCACTCAAACCAACGTCGGTTGGACAGGGGGATGGCATCCCGGAGGCGGAGCAAACCTTGGACTTGCGGATGGGAGTGCCCATCAGTTGAACGCCGCTCTGTGGCCCCAATTCCTTGCCACGAGTGCCAGCCTACAAACCAATCTTACCTATCGGCTCGTGATGCCTCGGTGGTAAGTTTCGGGGGCCACGGGTAACGCTCCCCTGTTTAGGTCCGAACTTGTGGGTAATGCTGAGAGCCCTCTACAGCTTTTCAAGACCGCCGGCTTAATAAACGGCAAATCCAAAACGGGTCCTGAGCATTACCGACAAAACTCTCGAGGATTCCCCAGAACGAACCAAGCACCGGACGGATTTGCACCGCAGAGACGGGAAGAGCGCAGAGAAGACTCGAAGGGAAATCGTCACTAAGGTAGGGCGAGATTCCACTCGAGCCCACTCCTGCCCCAGGTTCAGGATAAGAAAGGGAGCAACTCCGCGAGGGCCGCCACCCCGACCTGCGGTGCGGGGCAGGCTGGCCCTCACTACACTTTTTACGGGCAAACGAGACGGAACCAGCGATAGGGTTGATCAGCGGCCAACGCCACCGGCGACGAACTCGACAGATCCACCCACTGACCGGGCAACTCGATGGAACTCGAAGCCTGAAGATGGTATCCGCAGCCTTCCCAATACAAAACCGCCGTTCCGTCACCCGACGTCGCTACCTGAAGCGAGGTCGGATCGCACACATTCCCCACCCGCTCGCACAGACTCGAGATCACCAACTCCTGCAGCCCAGACGACGCCAACTGAACGGACTGATGGGCGTTGATGGTTCCCACCACACCGGAAGGAACGATTTCCAAATGGTCGCCGTTCACCGGGCTTCCGTTCAGCAGGAACGCGGTGCCCGGCGGGAAATCCAGGAGCATCGCTTCCGTGCCCCAGACATGACCCACGGAGCGCGGTGCTTGGCCGGAGGTGGCGATCGGCGTGCCGGTCGGCACCGAGGTCGAGGCGACGGTGATGCCGTTGCTGACCACATTCGCCTGGAAGGAGACAACGCCCAAAGCCGACGCCGCCGCATCGACCTGGAACGGCAGCCCGCCCCCCGGATTGATCAGGCTGACCTTGACCTTGGCCAATTCGGTGTCGGCCACCGAGTTCAGCGAGCCGATTAGGGTTGATTCCACCCACGAGCCATTGACCGTCTCCCAAGTCTCCGACGAAACGCTGTCGCGCAACTCTCCCAATCCGATCGTCACACTCGAGGACGGCTGAGTAAGTGAGGCGCGAACGCGGTCGCCACCCCCGTTGCCCAGTCCAGAGACCAAGAGGAACGAGCCACTCGCATTCAAAGTCGCTTCGCCTTCGGCCACAAAACCATGATTCAGCACTTGAACTGTTTCGTTGGAAAGTGCGAGTGAGGACAACTTAGCGGTATTGACGAAGACACCCTGACGGTAGTCGATGACCAACACAATGGTTCCCAGCTCAGGCACGGCGCACAGCTCGTCGCCCGTAAAGCTGCCGACACCGGGAACGCTTAAGTTGCCCGATGCTGCGAGTCGCAACCGGAACACCGCCGCATTGTCGCCTCCGGTCAGACCCAGAATCGCGCCCGAGTCGCTAGCAGTCACCGTCTGCACTCCCGACACGGAAGCGGCCACACCCGATCGGTTCGTCAGCGTGGCCAACACCACCCCGTTACTCTTCACCCACAGGGTGTAGTGCGAAGCGCCCAGCGTATTGAAATCAAAGCTGGCCGCCAGTTCGGTCCCCGTGTCCTCCACCCGGGCACGGCCCAGCAGGCGGTTGCCATCCCCGGTCGCCGCTCCAGCCGTCATGAATTGCACGAAAGCGCCCGTCGAAAGCGCGGCCGGATCGAGGGGCTCTGGGGTCACACTCCAGCCCTGGGCCTGGCCCAGATGCGCGTAAGCACCGTCACCTCCGGTATTGCCCAAGTTGCTCATCAGCAAATGGCCGTCCACACTGTTCGTCAGCGAAGCGACGCCCAGGGCTCGGTGGGGCAATCCCTGCGCGAAAACCGCGGCCGGGCAAGTCCAAACCCGCAATTCCAGCCAATCGAGCAACGTCTCACGCTGGACATAAAGATCCAGCGCATGATCGGCGTTCAGTTTGGTCAGAAGATTGGTCGCGAGGTTTCCATTCGGAGGAAGCCCGCCTAAATCGAGTTGGAAGCGCGTCAGGGGGTTCAGCTCCCAGGTCGAGCCCGCCTCCGGTAATGACCGGAACGGACTGTACCAAGCGAAGGCCGGCGTAGCGCAGGGCGGAATAATCCCCAATCCGAGGGAATTGTTGGTGGCAAACGAACTGAGCGGCCGAGCCACGAGTGACAGTTCACCCTTGGCGATGCCCGAAGGAAGACCGTTGAGAGTCATGCCGAACACATAGGAGTGCAGAGATTCGTCGAACTGCTTCCAGTGCGCCTCCGGATACGCGGTTCCCAGACAGTATCCACGATAAACCGAATCGAGCGGCAGCGCCGCCAGATCACGCAACCCTCCGCGGAAAATATAGGGCTTGCCTGCCACGCAAGCGGCGTTCGGCACCGGTAGATCCGAGATCAACGGGTTGGGATCGACGTTGTCGGGAATCCCATCGTTGTCATCGTCAGGATCAGAGACATCCGGAATGCCATCGCCATCCGTGTCCGTATCCTCCCCGCGCGTGCTGACTTCGTAAGCCACTCCGCCCACGACCACCGCATCCACGATCTGCAGCACCTCCAGATTGAAAATCGCTTTCAACCCGGCCACCGGAACGGGATGAGGAACCGTGATCGTCACCTGCACCACTCGCTCCTCGTCCGGACCGAGGTAGATGCCTGCCATATCCGCCGGCGAGCCGAGCAGTTTAACATGGGTGCCGCCAATCGGCGTGACGTTCGACCCGGCGAAGCCATTGGTCTCCCAGCGGTGGAACAAGGTTCGCAGATCCACTTCCGCCAAGCCGCCATTGCCAAAAAAGTCCCCATCGGCCGTGAGGCGCAACGTGGCGAACTTGGGAACCAGCTCGATGTTGTGCACCCGAAACTCGAAGCTCGCCGTAGTGGCCTGCTCCAGATCCAGCACGTTCACGTTGCGCCAGGCGATGTTGTTGTTGAGCCGCACATAGTCATCAATGCACGCGGGGGTAGTCAGGCCGATGGGATCATCGGGGCTGATGACCCGAGCCAAGAGGCAGTAGTGGCCCAGACCAGGCGGGAACCAAGGCAGGGCCGCCAAGCTCCATCCATAGGCCGGGACATTGGTTATCGCCACACTACCCGCCAGCGTCCAGGCCCCCGGCCAACAGAGTCCGGCGCTCGCCTTCGTGTAATAGAACTCCACAATACCATTGGTCACCGCAATGCAGCCACGGTTACACACCTTCGCATACACACAGTTCTGCTGACCAAACTCCGGGTTCTGGTGCATCCGAAAATTGTTACCTTCCACCGGATCACAGTCCTTCAGCAGCCAAATGCCGCGGCTGCACCACATGTGCAAGCCGGTCATGCCGGGATCCGGCTCGGCCCCGGTGTCAGGCGCTCCCTTCCAACTGTAGGGCGTATCCTCGATGTACAGATCCCGCGCGTTTCCTGCCGGAAGCGGGAGCGTTCCGGTGTGCGCGAGGTCGTGCTGGAACATCGGCCAGGGGTTTTTGGGACAGTAGGTCGTCTTGAGATTCCACGCGTAGAGCTTACCACCGCCCGCAATCAACAGATCCGTCTTACCGTCCTGATCCAAATCCTCGACCAGCGCCGAGGATCGCAAAGTGCCCCGCGATTCGAATACGTGGCGGGGAAACTGGTTGGTCGTGGTGGCATACAAACGATTCGGACGTCCATCGCTGTACCCCAGCGGCCCGGGCCGGATCACTTCGGCGCAGCCGTCACCAGTCACATCCGCCACAATGGGCACGCCCTGACTCGAGTTCTCGGGAATCAAGATCGTAAGCATGTCTTCATCGGTCACCGGAACCTCGGTCTGTAAGCTCTTGTCCTCGTCCACAATCCGGATCGCTGTGTCAAAGTCGGTCCCCAGAACCACATCGAGTTCACAATCGACGTCACACACCGGGACCAACGCTCCGGTGGTGTGCAGAGATCCCGAGATGGGCCAGCCGGCAAAAGCCGTTCCATCGGCGTGCCAGAGGCGGTCACCCAGCAAAATCTCAAACCGGCCGTCATGATCCACATCCGCGACAACGGGGTCGGAAGAATCATTTCCAACGGCGATCGGCCAGCCAGGAATGTCCACCAGGTTACCCCCCACCAACTTCATGACGTAGGTGGCGCTGCCCAGGCTGTAAAACCGGCTTATCACCAGCTCCAGCGATACATCCATAGCCGCGTCCAGATTGGCCAGGGCGATGGAACTGGCCGAATAGCCAATCACGGTGCGGCTCGACTTCAGCACGCCGGTGGCGGCATCCAGAACGTAAACGGTGGTCTGCGGGGTCGGAGGCAGGATGTAGTTGACCGAGAAAACAATCTCCAGCTTTCCATCGCCGTCCAGATCTCCGGCGGAGACCGTGGAAGGAATCCCAATATTGTCGCATCCTCCCGGAAACGTCGGATGCTGGGCAGCGAAGCTCCAATAGGGAGAGGCTTTTCCCGTATGTGGGTAGCAGTAGATGACTGGTCCGCCGCAATTCGGAGCGTTGGTGTCGGAATGAAAATACTCGCTGAAGATAGCCGCTACGACTTCGAGTTTTCCGTCCTGATTGACGGCATCGACCACCGCAGGATTGGACCGACCCAAGCCCGGTGCATTGTCCCATCCGGGCCGGATGGAGCCGTCGGCCTGGAACACCGAAGCCCCATAGATGACCTCATTGGCACCATCGCCATCGAGATCCGCCATCATGGGAGACTTCAAGGTGAGCGTCTCGTTCAGCGTCACCGGCCATCCGTCCCGAATCAGCTTGTCCACCAACACCAACACTTCGTCAGTGAAGACCGCGCCGCTTGCATATTCCGCCTTGAGTTGAATGTAAACGTCGCCCTCGGGCACCGTCGTGGTGGTCCAGTTGGCCATGAAGCCTGAAACGCCCGAAGCCGCACTGTGGAAGAGCTGCGGCGATCCGGAGGGAGTCTTCCAGTAGAGCGAATACTGAACGATGGGATCCGGCACCAGGCTACCCGCCACCACCCGCTGCAAGGCGGCGGGCACTTCGCCGTGCACCGGAATGCTGGCCTCGCGCACGTATTGCTTGGGAGTGGGGAGACTCAGAAATACGGATCGAAAAACCACCTCATTGCGGTCTTCGCTGCGCTGTCCCAGATTATTGTAACTGACCACCCTCAATGTGTAAGTCCCGCTGGACAAGGTTTGCAGCTGAAGATTGTTCATCAGGATTCCCCCAGCCACCGGGGTGGCCGACGTGAACAGCGTTGTGAAGGTTCCTGGTGAAGGGTCCAGTCCCGGGGCGACTTGAATGTCATAGTGAGTGAATCCAACTCCGCCGGCATGTCCGATGAGATCTACCGTGGGCGCCGAGGGCCCGCAAATCACGCTGGAACAATTGCGCGGGTAGATCAGCGAAGCGATCGGGGGAGGAGTCACGGGCAAGAGGGCGTTAGGAGCATCGATCCGTCCAAACCCAAATGTGGAGTCGAAGCCATTGGCTCCGGCGGCGCCCAGCGGAACACACGCCTGTCGGAGCACCTGCTTCACCTCCTCGGCGGACCAGGTGGGATGCAACTGCCAGACCAGGGCGGCCAACCCGGCCACGTGCGGACTGGCCATCGAGGTGCCAGCCAGGGAAAGATAGCTGCCACAACCCCCGGGAAACGTGGGAGCGCCCGAGGTGGCCTCGGCGGACGTCGGCGCCAGGACCGACACAATGTCGTTGGGCGGTCCAAAGTTGTCTCCGCCCGGCGCGACCACATCCGTCTTCACACCATAGTTGGAGTAATAGGAAAGCACGTCGAAAGGTTCCACCGCTCCGACCGCCATGCTGTTTTCGGAGTTCGCCGGAAAGTTTCCGCAAGTTTGGCTGCCATCGTTGCCGGCGGCCGACACGATCAGCACGCCCTTGCTATGAGCGTAGTCCACGACCGCATCGCCCCAGGCCGTGGTGAAAGGACCACCCCAGCTGTTGTTGATGATCTGCGCGCCATTGTCGGCCGCGTAGACCATGCAGTTCATGAGATCGGCAAAGTCTCCACCGCCCGTATCGTTCAATCCTCGCACCACCATGATCTTCGCTCCGTAAGCGATGCCGATCACGCCCTCGGCGTTGTTGCCGACCGCGGCGACAGTTCCAGCCACGTGAGTGCCGTGACCCGCTCCATCCAAGGGCGCGTTGTCATTGTCCACGAAGTCCCATCCCCGCACATCGTCGATCAGCCCATTGCCATCGTCATCGATCCCGTTCGTCGCTTTATTGTTGCCCATGCCATCCAAACCGGTCTCGCCCGGATTCTGCCAGATGTTGGGCTGAAGATCGCACTGAGTGTAGTCGACGCCGCTATCGATCACGGCAATCACGACCCCGGCGCCGTTCGCCGTGTTCCACGCCACATCCGCGCGAATGGTCTGCATGCCCCACAGCATGGGGTAGAGAGTATCGTTCGGCGCCAGAAAGGCTTTGACGATCGGATCGGGCTCAGCGAAGTCAACCCAGCGCAGTGCTTGGTAATCCTTGGCCGCCTGCCGCATATCCAGGTTGCGATTCAGCGTCAGAATGAAGATATGCTCCAGCTGCTGAGCGGACTTCTCGATGCGAGGATGGGCGCGTCGGATCGCGGTGGCTTGATAGATCCGATGGAGAGCGCGCATTTCCTCCGGGAATGGAAGCTGGGCAAAAGGCACCCCCGCTTGAAGGGCTTCGCTGAGCGGGCGAGCCAGGTCCTCGATGAAACGAAGGACCAGCACGCCGCGCACATATCCGGGAGCGTCCGGGTCGATTTCGATCGGTTTGCGTCGCACCTCCACCCGAGCGACGTCGCTCACGACCACACCGCTGGAATCCGTCACCTGCACCCGATAGTCCCCCGCACTGTTCAACCGCGCCGGCCGCAACCGCAGGCACGCGTTGGTGCCGTCGGGAATGGGCTGCCGATTGTGGAACCATCGGTATTGAAGAGGCTCCATACCCACGGCCTGAACGCAGAGTTGAACCGGCGTCCCTTCGAGCACATTGGTCGAAGGGGGCTGCTGGACGATTTGGAGTCGCGCCCCGACGACCAGCTTGGCCACTTGGCTCTTCACCGAAGTTTCCGAGGCTGGCTGCGAAACCACGACCTGGTAGTCACCTGCGTTCAGGGACTGCACCTCGTCGAGCCTCAAACAAGCGCCAACAGCTCCCGGGATGACTTCCTGGTTGTGCAACCATTGATATTCCAAAGGCGGGGCACCCGTAGCCTCCACGCAGAACTCGGTTGACGCACCGGCCACCACGGTTTGAGACGAGGGGTGACGCGTAATCTGGACGCGCTGCAGCACCTTCAACTCCACCGGTTCGCTGGTCAGAGTCTGACCGCTGGTGGAGTGAACCACCGTGACCTGATATTGCCCTGCGTCAGCCAGACTGGCCGACGCGATTTCGAGACAGGCATTGGTCTGATCCACGAGTTCGACCGCACCTAGGCGCTGCCATCGGTATTGAAAGAGGTCGTCTTCCTGCCCGGCGACTCGAATGCAAAAACGAGCGGGCTCCCCTTCGAACACCGTTTGAGCGACGGGAGCCTCGATGATCTGGAGGGGATCGCTCACATGGACCACGGCGGTCTCGCTCCTGGCCTGGTCCAGCAAGGATCGGGCTACGACGTGAAACCGCTCATCCCGAGGCTTACCGTTGGCGAGGGTAACGGTGAGGCTTTCCCCGGTCGCACCCGGGATGGCTACGTCGTTCTGAAACCACTGCAGTTGGACCAGCGCATCAGGCACGATCGTGACGACACGCACCGAGAGAGTGATCGTTTGGCCCGAGAGAACCTTGGATTCTAGCGGAGTCGGCCCCACAAGTCGCAACCCCAGGACCGGTGTCCCATTGACCCAAAATGCCTCTCCAATCTGAGCCTCGGGTGCCACGGGACTCCACCCCTCATCGCTCAGCAACTCGAATTGGAAAACCACATAGCTGCCCTTTCTCAGGAATGTGAGGCTCAAGCCATCCACGAGCCGGAGCCCGGAGTCCGACACCACATCGGAACGTGGGAGAATCTGTCGACTGCGCAGCTGGGGACCGGTAAGGAGTGAAAGGGGAACGACCTGAGTCCGTGGAGTACCGATGAGATCCAGGGCTAATCCCTGATCCAGAACCAACACGCCTCCCTCCCCCGGGTTCAACACGAGATTAGGCGCCCAGCTGTTCCGAAGCGGTTCGTACCGTGACGTCTCCCAGGAAGCCGAGGCATTGTTAAACTTCTGAAAAAAGCCGCTCTTCAGATCCTTGCGGGCGGGCAATCCGAAGATCTGGTTCAGGGTATTTGTCTCCTTGCCATCCGTCACATCCATCGGATTCCCGAAGAGGCTGGTACCGGCGGGCAACTCCAGACGCAGCGGCACGGTATCGGCCCCCAGGCTCAGGCAGGACAAGAGGGAGAGAAGACTTAAGAGAAAGGGGAGGCGTTTCATGGGTTAACTAGGCAGCTGAGACCCTAAAATCCGAACGGAAATTCCCTCAGGCCGAGCTTGGGTTGTCGGCCTAACATCCGTCCACTATTGCCCCCCACTGCTTTAGCACAGGGGCAGAACATCTGGTCGTCAGTGGCTTGCGGTTGCAGGTTTAATGGTCGCTTACGTCAGCTTGTGGAACGTTTAATAAGCTGCTCTTGGACCGGTTTCTGCGCAAGTCAAATCTGTTTCAAGGCGGGGCGTCCTGGTAAGGAGTTCCGCCTCTTGGCACGGAGTTCCGCCTTCAGGCGGAGGCGGCCCCAACGTGACATTGCGCGCTGGAACCTGCTCAAGCAGGAACTCCATACCCCAAGGCCTCACCGACTTAACTCGCCCGCCCGTAGGCCTCAGGGTGCGTAGGGCATCGTCCCAAAGGCGTTCACGCGATAGTTCCACCGGTCCAGATACGCCTTGCCCGGTTCGAAAGCATCGTGCTGCTCCTCCAGTTTCCGGAGGAGCCGCTGGTCCAAAGCCTCCTTCACAGCTCGGCTCTCCAAGCGAGCAATGAGGTTGTTGGTCTGGTAAGGATCGGCCACGTTGTCGAACAGAAGCCAGGGTCCCTGGAGGTCCCGCACATAGGTGTGCGTGGGGGTTCGAAGTCCGCGATATTCCTTTCCACCCACCCGACGCTCCCATTCTCCAAACGGAGACACGCAGAGGATCATCGCAGCGTTGTCGCCGGGATTCGGTCCACCTTTGAGGTAGGCGGAGTAATCAATTCCCTGCACCGAGGTAGGGATAGGCACGCCGCTGAGTCCCAGTAGCGTCGGCATCAAGTCCTCCGTGTTCATCGGTGCAGGCAGCGTAGTCCCGTCTCGAGAAAAGCCCTTCGGCCAATGAAACCACAGCGGAACGCGCACGGATTCGTCGTAGGGCTTCTGCTTCTTAAAAAGACCATGAGATCCCAACATGTCCCCGTGATCTGCCGTGAAGACCAGGATGGTGTCCTCGCCCAACCCGGTCTCCTTCAAGGTGCGACGTAGCTCCGCCAGACAATCGTCCAACGCACTGCAATGAGCATAATAGCCCGCCAGAATCTTGCGCACCTCGGTGCGCATCGCTTCGGGCGCATTGGGCCTCACCAGCATCTGCTCAGGCTTAAAGCGCTCGCGATACGCCGCCGGCGCGGTGAAATAGGGATCATGCGGCGGCCCCCAAGCGAGGAACATCAGGAACGGTTTGGAGCGAGCCCCCCTGCCCCGCAGATACTCGCAGGCATCCCGCGTTTGAGCGACGGCATCGTAACCCGGCCACACTTGCTTCTGCGGCGAATCGCCGTAGTAGGCCGAGTTGGTGTAGTCGTGGGTGCACTCGAGGACTTTCCAATAGTCAAACCCCTGCCGCCTCTCCGGAGGAATGTAACTGGACCGCCCTCGTCCATCGACATGCCACTTCCCAATGTAAGCGGTGTCGTAGCCCTGCGCGGAAAGAACCTTGGCGATCGTGACCGCGTTGGTGGCCAGCGGCACATCGTTCACGAACACTCCGTGCCGCAAGGGACGTTGCCCCGTGAGAAGACTGGCTCGAGTCGGAGAACACACCGGCAGCGCACTCACCGCATTGACCAGCCGGACGCTTTCGCGCGCCAGTTGATCGAAATGAGGCGTCCGGGCGTTCGGATCGCCTTCAATGCCGAAGGCTTGAGCCCGCCATTGGTCCGCCACCAAAACAAGGATATTCGGAGAACGGCTGGCCGCCGAAAGGCTCAAGTGCGCACCGCTGAGAGCGCCGAGGAACAGGGCAACTCCCAGTCCCCAAACCGGCGTCAAGGCCGATGCCCCGCGTAAACAGCGTCGCAGTGAGCTCACGCCAGGATCCGCTTCACGACATCCCCCGACACGTCGGTCAGGCGGAAATCCCGACCTTGGAAGCGATAGGTCAACTGGGTGTGCTCGATTCCCAGACAATGCATGACGGTCGCTTGGAAATCATTGACCGTCACCGCATCCTCCACGACGTTGTAACCAAGCTCATCGGTGGCACCCACGGTGATGCCCGGCTTGATCCCGCCTCCCGCCATCCAGACGGTAAACGACTTCATATGATGGTCGCGACCATAGTTGCCGTTGCCCATATCGCCTTGGTTCATGGGGGTTCGGCCGAACTCGCCACCCCAGATAACCAGGGTGTCCTCCAACAAACCGCGCTGTTTGAGGTCATGGATCAACGCTGCCGACGGCCGATCCACCGCCTGGCAAGTCCGGGTGATCTCGGAAGGCAGGCTGCCGTGATGATCCCATCCGCGATGATACAACTGCACGAACCGGACTCCGCGCTCCACCAACCGCCGGGCGAGCAAGCAGTTGTTGGCAAAAGACGACTTGCCCGGCTCGGCTCCATAGCTCTCCAGGATATGCTGCGGTTCCTGTTTGAGATCCATCAGCTCCGGAACGCTGGTCTGCATGCGGTAAGCCATCTCGTAGGCTTGGATCCGCGTGTTGATCTCGGGATCTCCTATCGCCTCCAGCTTCATTTGGTTGATATCCCGAACGCCATCCAAAATGCGTCGACGCACTTTGTCGCTGAGACCTTTGGGATTGGACACAAACAAAATGGGCTCACCCTGCGACCGAAACTCGACGCCCTGATGATTGCTGGGCAGGAACCCGCTTCCCCAGTAGCGGGTTAGCAGCGGCTGGTCCTGGCCAAAGCCAGAGGCCAGCACCACAAAAGCCGGCAACTGATCATTCTCGCTGCCCAGCCCATAGGAGATCCAGGACCCCATCGAAGGCCGGCCCGCCTGGGTGCTGCCGGTCTGCATCATCGTGACACCCGGATCATGGTTGATCGCTTCGGTGTGAAGTGAGCGAATGACCGCGATGTCATCGGCGACACCGGCGATATGCGGCAACAGCTCAGAAAGCTCGGCGCCCGATTGCCCGTGCTTCTTAAACTTAAACTTCGTTCCCACACAGGTGAGCTTTTGACCGGCCAGCTGGGCGATCCGCTGCCCCTTGGTGTAGCTTTCCGGCATCGGCTTCCCATTCAGCTCGATCAGCTTCGGCTTGTAGTCATAAAGATCCAGCTGACTCGGGGCGCCCGACTGAAAGAGGTAGATCACGCGCTTGGCCTTCGGCGCCAGGTGCAGAGGATTCAGGATCCCGGCCGACGTGGCGATGGGGCTGCGATCGCCGCCGGCCGGCGCAGCCCTCAAGGAGCGATCCCGATTGAGCAGCGAGGCCAGCGCCAGTCCTCCGAGCCCACGAGCGGAGCGCCCAAAGAAGTGACGGCGACTCAACGCGGCGAATAATTGTTCTCGTTCATTCATGGTTCGCTTCGCTCCTACTCTTTTGTGATGGTTTCATCCAAGTTCAGTAGCGCGTTGGCTACTCCGGTCCAGGCAACCAACTCCAGCTCGTTCACGTTCTCCGCCTTTTTGGACTCGCCGGTCGCGATCAACTCCAAGGCCGATTTCAGATCATGCTGATAGCTTTCTTTCAAATCCTCATAGACTTTCACCAAGACCTCGGACTCCCGGGCACTGGGTTTGCGGGCCAGCACGGTCCGATAGGCAAAGGTCAGACGATCCTGCACCGAGCTTCCCCCTTCCTGCATGACGCGGGCCGCCAGAACGCGGGCCGCCTCCACAAACCCTTTTTCGTTGAGGGTGACAAAGGCCTGCAAGGGAGTGCAGGTCATGCTGCGCTGTTCAGTGCAGATTGCCCGATCGGGCGCATCAAACGTCATCAAGGTCGGGTTCAACACCGTGCGTTTCCACAGGGTGTACAGGCTGCGCCGATACAGATCCGCGCCCTTGCTTTCCTCGTAGCGATTTCCCCCGAACATCTTCTCTTCCCACAGCCCGGCCGGCTGATAGGGGCGCACGCTGGGCCCACCCAGAGCGCGCTTGCGGTCGAGAAGCCCCGCGTAGTCCAACGCGCAATCCCGAACCATTTCCGCGCTGAGCCGAAACCGCGGACCCCGAGCCAGCAGCCGATTGGCCGGATCTTTGACCAATAGCTCCGGAGTGGGTTTGGACGACTGCCGGTAAGTGGCCGACAGCACACATTGCTTAAAGAAGCCCTTGAGATTCCATCCGCTGTCCATGAAGTCCCGAGCCAGCCAGTCGAGCAGCTCGGGATGCGACGGCAATTCACCCTGCACGCCAAACTCATTCCCGGTCTTGACCAGCCCGTTGCCAAACAGCAAGGCCCAGAAGCGATTGACCGTCACCCGGCTCATGAGGGGATGCTTGGGATCGACCAGCCACTTCGCCAGAGCTAAGCGATTGGTTGGCCCTCCGGACGGCAATGCGGGGAGAATGGCCGGCGTCGAGGCGAACACCTGCTCTCCCTTGCTGCGATAGTCTCCACGCACCCGCACGTGCGTGGGGCGGGGTTCGGGCATGTCCTCCATCACTCGGGTCGTGGGAATCTGATTATAAAGATCTCGTTCGGCTTTCTTCGTTTCGGCCAGCTTCGCCAGGGTTTCCTTGAGCTCCGGCAAAAACTCACCCCGATAATACTCCTTCACCTGCTTGAGCCCCGCCTCGGACAGTCCCGCGCTGCCTCCAAACAACGCCGCCTGGACCGGAGCCGGAAGCGCCGCGAACTCCTTCCAGCCCGAGGTGCGATCAGTCATCGCCACGCGGAATCGGCCCAGGGTCTGCTGGGCTGCCTTGCCCTGAAACTTCAGCCGAACCTTCAGGAAGGTTCCTCCCGCGAATCCGACCGGCGACTTGAACACCAAGACAGCCTGCGATGAGACCGGCTTCCCGTCCACCGCGTCCATCGGCTTCCAACCCGTCTCCGGCTTATCGTCGAAGGCCAACGCAATGGCGTGGTCCTTGGCAGCGGAGTCGGCCAGACCAACACCGATCGCCACTGGAACCGAAGTAACCGCCCGATCCTCAGGCGCAAACAAGAAACCCTGACTACCGTCTCCGTGATGAACTTTGATCCGGAGAACGTTCTCACCTGACTTGAGACGAACCACAAGACGATCGGGCTCGCCGGCTTTTCCCTTGAAGGTCTTTCCTCCCTCCATCTTGGCGCCGTTCAGCCAAACCTGCGCTCCGCCATCACTTCCGAGAGCGAAGGCCAGATACCGGGGCACATCGGATCGAATGGTCTGGTGAAGATACGTGGCCAAGCCTTCTCCCCACAACGGGATCTCCACCCGCTCCTTCCACGACGCACGGGCTAGCCACTTCAGCTTCCCTTCGTCATAGGTCTTGCCCAAATCGGAGTCCCCCTCCGGGACAAACGCTTTCTCCAAGGCTTCCTTCGCCGAGGCGGCCTTGAAGGGGCCGAGCACCGACCACCGTCCCCAGGTCAGCCCCGAGGCGGGCGATGGTTCGCGCGCCGGATCAGCGCTTTCCGCCTCTACCTCAACACCGGTCAGTAAGAACGCTCCATTGGTTCCGCGCCCAGGTCCTCCCCCCGGCAGAACCGAGTCCGTGAGCGCCTCGAGCCGAAGCGCCGATACTTCCCGCTGTCCGGGGCCGGCTTTCAACTGGAGTTCATAGACATCCTGATCCGGACTCTGGCCCGAAACTCGCCAGCTGTGATCATCCAAGGCCTGCAAGTCGGCTCCTCCGGTGGATCGGGCCGAGAGAACCGATGCCACCGGCCAATCCGACAGCACCGTGGCTCGGTGAGCCTGTATCCAGGTCGACTGCCGACCATCGAGATCGGGATCAACCCGGTCCTGGAGCGCGCGCGTCGCCAGTTCAAGTCGAGCCACGTCGTTCGTCAGTTGAGCATGCTTTGCGCTCTGCTCCGGAGTCGGCACCTTCACAAACGGCGGCGCGGGATCGGAATCCAATCCACGTTCAGGGATGCGATTAAAGAAGTCGTAGAGCTGGTAGTATTCTTTTTGGGTAAAGCGGTCGTACTTGTGGTCATGGCACTCGGTGCAGGCAATCGAAGATCCCAGGTACACCGTACCGAAGGTATTCACGCGATCCGTGACATACTTGTTCATGTATTCGTCGGGATCCGCTCCGCCTTCCGTGCTGCTCATGCCATTCCGGTTGAATCCGGTGGCAATCCGCTGGTCCAGGGTCGGATTGGGAAGCTGGTCGCCGGCCAACTGCTCGATGGTAAACTGATCCCAGGGTTTGTTGGCGTTGAAGGACCGGATGACGTAGTCGCGATACTGCCACATCGAACGGGGGTTATCGGAATGGTATCCATCGGAATCCGCATACCGTGCCAAATCGAGCCAATGCTGGGCCAATCGCTCCCCAAACGCGGGCGAGGCGAGCAGGCGGTCCACCACTTTTTCGTAGGCCTTCGGACTGGCGTCCGCCAAGAACGCATCCACTTCTGCGATCGATGGAGGCAGACCGGTGATGTCCAAGGTCGCCCGGCGAATGAGGGTTTCGCGGGTCGCTTCGCCCGCAGGAGCAAGACCCTCGGACTCCAGCCGGGCGAGAATGAACCGGTCGATGTCGTTTTTGACCCAGTCCATCTTCCGCACCTCCGGCAACGTAGGCTTCTCAACCGGCAGATAGGCCCAATGCTCCTTCCACGGCGCGCCAGCGGCAATCCAGTCGCGTAGCAAGCCGACCTGTGCAGAAGTAAGCCGCTTGCCCGTTTTGGCGGGTGGCATGCGCTCGTCATCGTCCTGCGCCACGACCACTTTGAGCAGCACACTCGCCTCCACGTTCCCCGGGACAATGGCCCGTTCCCCGGACTCCAAACGTGCGGTGGCTCCTTCCTGCCGATCCAACCGGAGCCCGGCCTTCCGCTTATGTTTATCGGGACCATGGCACGCGAAGCAGTTGTCGGACAGGATGGGTTGGATATCGCGATTGAAATCAATCGGCCGGCGGCTGTCGGCGCCGGGAAGAAACTGAGGCCCGGCAACCACGCTGGCTAAAACCAGAAAAACCCACAAGTGACTCCTGTGGCATTCGAACCAGAGACCTTTTGAGAGGATCGTCATGAGACAAGGGGGCTAATTGCTAGACTAAGCACACGACATGGACGCCCACGGTGTCAAATGCATTCGAGGGGGTTCTGGGGGGCTGCCAGGTGCCAGGTGCCAGGTGCCAGGTGCCAGGTGCTAGGTGCTAGGTGCTAGGTGCCAGGTGCCAGGTGCCAGGTGCTAGGTGCTAGGTGCTAGGTGCTAGGTGCTAGGTGCTAGGTGCTAGGTGTTCGCCTTTGTCGGAAGCTTCGTCGGAAACTTTGTCGAAACGGGGATGAGGTCACGTGGCCTGGGCGAGAACAGGCCTAGGCATCTCGGATAGAGTCGGACGACCAAAGCCTGCTGACGGCCCGCCTCCGCTGGCAGCTCTCAGGGCGGCTCCTACATTCTCAACTGTAAGGGAGGAGCCTCGGCGAGGGGGAAGGTCACGAGGGTTCTCTTCTTCTGCGCCCGGGGCTTCCTAACCAGATCGCGTTTCCCACCGTCCAAGGCGATTCAACTCTCCTTCTCCTGTCTTCCCCGCCCCAACGAACCATCCTATATCGACAATTCAGCGTTGGAATTTGAGTCGATAGTAAATGCCCGAGGTGCCGACTCTCATCGGCGTCAATGGAATCATCACGTGCCGATCCGGCCCGGACGCTACCTCCCGCTCAAAGTTCCAATTCACCAGGTCGGCGCTGAACTCGATAGTCAGGGCCCGCTGGGGTTCCCGCCAAAGCTCAAGAGCTGGAGAGCCGAAGATCTGAATCATGGCGATCCCTGCACTGCCGAACTCGTAGGCGCCAATGTCACCCCGGGCTGCGATCGGACGATCAAAACCTCGCTGGTCCACGCTGAGCGGCTCTGCATCTGCCGCGTCAATTGCAGGGCTTCCTGGCAGCAATGCATGAGATTCGGTGGGACCTCCGTTGTGCTGGAGCGGCCCCAGCTTAGGATCAACGAGTAGAAGGTCTGTAACGGACCACCCGTGATTGCCGTTGGTGCTCTCTACCAGGTTGCTTCCCAAACTGCTGATCACTCCATGAAAGTCGGGACTGCTGTTGGTCGAGGGTCCGCCGAGGTTATCAGCAACGAGCGTCTCCAGCAAACGAACAGTGCTAGTGTCATTGACCACTCCACCTGCCCCAAACCCCAGCGAATCGTAAGTGTGGGGCAAGCCATCTACGTAGCTCCCCATTCCACCGAAGGCGCGGTTCTGAACGATGGTGCAGGATCTGATCCAGAGCGTTGCGGATTGGGCATGGAGGCCTCCACCAAGAGCAGAGCCACCCCTGTAAAGGAGTGGGGAGATGACCGAATAGGCATCATTGCCTGTTTGCACCGAATTGCCCGTGATGGTGGAGCCTTCCAGCGTCGCGGCACCACCGATCACAGAGATCCCACCACCTCCAACGAGGGACGCAGAGCTGATGTACTCGGAGGATACGGATCCGCTCACACCCTTGATAATATTGCTAGCCACGAGGCTATTGGAAACAAGCAAGGACGCATCCTGGGAAAAAATACCGCCACCAAAGCCGGCGCTTCCAGCGGTGCTGTAAAATGGATGAACCGCGTAGTAATTGAGGACGCCCGAGATGAAATTTCCGAAAAATCGGCCGCGCACCACGTGGGTCTCTCCGCGCACCGTGCTCAGGCCCGCTCCATGACCAACGCCGGACGGCTTGGTCCCAACAGCGCCATTGCTGAGAAACTCAGAATCGAGGATCTCAGCTCGACCGCCGAATTGGCACACAGCGCCTCCCGAGTTTGCTGTGTAGACCCCATTGCTCAGGACCAACAACTGGCGAAATGCATCCGTAAGCTCAAACCCCGAAACCGTGTTTCCGATGAATAGGCACCGTTCCATCCGAGTTTCACCCTCCAGCAGAAAAAGTGCTCCCCCCATGCCGGCGTGATTCCCCTCAAACCGACAGTACTGAACATTCAGCACACCCCGGCTGAAGATGGCTCCGCCGAGCCCAATGTGGGTATTGCCATTGAACGTACATCGATCCAAAAACAAGGTCCCAGCGTTGGAAATCGCTCCTCCGGTCTGGGACCCTATCGCCTGAATCCCCTGGAACTGCAACCCGCGGATCAAACAAGTCACACCTGGCGCCACACTCAGCAGCGCACCCTCGAGGCTTCCGGTAAGCGCCACAGACTGTTCGGCGGGAACGATGATTTCGCAGTCCGAAGTGATCGTCGGAAGGACGGATCGAACCATGCTCCGCCCGGTTTCGTCAGCAAACCGGATTGTGCCGCCTCCGATGCGATTTAGCTCCTCGATCGCAGACCTTAAAGTCCCCGGCCCGCGATCCTGAAACGAAGTGACACGGATCACTCCATTGTCCTGTGAGAAGCGAGCAGTCAGGTGCTTATCGGAATCCACAATCAGTCTGATCGCCGAATTCGTTGACTCCACATCCCCACTCCACCCGAGAAACCTCGATCCACGGTCTGGAAGTGCGGAAAGTGTCAACTCGGCGCCTGCCTCGAAGTTCAAGGATGAATCCGACTTAATCACTCTGCCGTTCCCCTGCACTTTGACGACTACTGGATATCCAAGCCGAACGCTTGCAACACGGCTGGTGATGGATCCGAGTGCATTGCTTGCCACAGTCCAGTAGTGGCCCAAGTCCGCTGTCTGAACCTTGCCGAAATCCAACACACTGTGGGATTGCCCTGCCAGCAGGACACCATCCTTGAACCATTGGATCTGGATCGGATACGAGCCGGCGAAGCCGACCTGCAGTGCCCCCTGCACCCCGACAGCGAGGAACACATCCTCAGGCTCCTTAAGTATGCGGGGAGAGCCCGACGAGGCAGCCAGGCAGGCAACGAAGGCCTGCCTCACCCCATCGTTCTGCAATTCGAGGGAATCCAGCCGAAATCGTCCGGCGAACCTCCCCACTAGAAAGAGATTCGATGAAGAGTCGTAAGAAACGCTCAGCACTTCGGCATCCCCTAAGTGCCTGGCCCACTGAAGCCTTCCCTGAGAGTTCATCTTCCCGAGGATACCGACCCGGCTTTCTGAATTGCCCATACGAACCCCATCGCACTCGCCAGTCCCTGCGAGACTGGCAGAGAGGATGGTGTTCCCTGCTCGATCAGCAGTCGACGCCATGATACGATCATTTCCTCTGCCCCCCAGGGTACGCGACCACCGATGAACGCCGGAATCCGAGGAATGCAGACTAATGGTTGCGTCCAGACCTCCGATGCTTTTGGCACCCCCCTCCAGAATGGAGCCGGGTTCATAGGCAAAATGCCATCCGTAAGCAAAGATCGGGCTACCCTCCACTTGGGCGATGTATGAAATCTCAAATGGAGACCTGACCGACCATAAATTCCTCCCTCCGGACGAGTAAGAAGCCAGAAAGTAGGAGCCCCCGTAGAAATCTCTCGGCTGGCCGAAGAGGCTAAATCCGGCGCGGTGCGCTCCGACACCATCTGGCACTAGAAAACCCTCGCTGCGGTTGCTCCAGGCGAAAAGCATCCTACCGTCAGACGAGTACCTGATAATTTCTTCACGGTTGACAATGAATGCATTGCCGCTGTTGTCGACGCTGACCCCATGACTCGGAGGTTCGAATCCCGATACAGGACGAACATCAATCCACATGAGCCCACCGTCTTGGTTCCACCGAGCGACGAACGCGTTGGTGACGACGGTCGACGACGAATGGATGGGTCCCCATGAGAGCTGGCCTGAAAAACCGCCCGAGAGCCAAACCCCATGCGTGTCATGCGCGGCAACGCCGCTGATCACAAGTGAACCCGAGCTAGCAAGCGCCCGGATCCAAGTCCATCGTCCATCCTTCTCCGCCTGTCCCAACACCGCAGTATTCGCCCCGTTGAGGACTGGCTGACCCTGAAGTTGCACAGGGCCTGCCATCACACCCGCAACGTATGACCGGCCTTGGGCGTCGGTGGCGGCATGCTTCACATCACGCAGCAGCAAGGGGTCTCCAGCTACCATCCAGGCGGCTTTAGGCGCATCCTCAGGGAGCACAGAAACGATCGCCGCCTCACTCTCAGTAATGCCAGATTCTGTTGACGCGCTGGCGGAATAGGCTCCGGAAGTCGCGTTGGATACACTGAGTAGTGTATGCGTCGAACGGTTGGCTCCAGGAATGAGCACACCATCGCGCATCCACTGATAGGCCACGCTTCCGGAATGTTCCACTGCAACACGAAGAGTCAAGTCAGATCCAGTGCGTGGAAATGCGTGCTCGGGGTGGGCTACGACCACCGGCGGAAGACCCGCGTCAATGAGTAGTTCGGCCGGGGTGGTCATTTGGTGGGGTACTGGATACTGAGCGTTGGTGATCCAAAGGGTGTAGTTGCCTGCGTGCTCACTCGATACGTTTGTGAGGATCAGACTTGCGGTCCCCCGATCGAACGGAACAATCGTCTCCCCATCGCGCTTCCAACTGAACCCAACCGGACGGGCTGAAAGTACCCGAGCGTGAAATTCCGCGCTCCCACCAGGCCTCGCGCGCGCGGACCTTGGTTGAGCGTAAACCCGGGTAGGCATCGGAGTCTGGCGCAGGGCAACCCCTTCACCCCAATACGCAGCGAACGCTATGATGTTCCCGGTCTCCACAGGGTTTCCCCGGTGGCCAGGTTCGTCCCAATCAAGTGTGGGCGGCCGAAAATGAACAAGTGTCCCGTCATCCTTCAACAGACACCGTTCCACGCCCTCCCCGAGCCTCACGACGTCCCGGTATTTCACCGGCGGTTGCTGAATTCCGGACGCGGTTGTATCCCACTCAACAGCATCGCCGTTCCGCCGTAAAGCCAGACCTGTCCACTCCCGAAACCAGAGGTCGACGATGTCTCCCAAATAATTGGTGTTGGCAAAATAGCGCTGGTGTAAATCTCCCCACACCACGATGTGGCCATCCCCCAGCAATGCCCCGGACCTAAATCCATCCGAGGTCACCTTAACAACATTTGCTAACCCGGACGGCATCCTGTTGGCCGCATCCTCGCGAGGCCCTCCGGATCGGTAAGGAATGAGGTCGATGGTTTGGTCAGGTCGCAAAAACAATCCCATCCCATTGTAAAAACCCAAGGAACGGTAGGGACCCCAGAAGTTGGTTTGAAACACCGAGGAACCAGGGACAATGGGCTTCCAAATTGACAGCTTTCCATTGGCACAAAGTGACCCGCTGATCCCATTCCTGCCATAGATGGAGATCGCGTTTGTCAGATCTTGAGGCTGGCCTCTTAGCACAAGCCCGGTTCTATTCCACTCAATGACCCTCCCCGCCGCTGTGAGTCCGATAACGTGAGTACCAGCATGCGCGATGTCGACAAGGTTCGTGGCTTCCTTCGGGGTGGTCCAAGGGCCCTCTTCCGGAGTTCCCCAGTAGAGCACGTCTTCAACCGAGGATGTCCCCATCATAACGTCATTCTCAACACGCAACGCAGGTTGGCCGGGCAGAGCAGCATCCCCCTCATTCACAGAAATGGCACGGATAGACGCCTGCGCCGAATATCCTCCAGATAGCTCGTGCCCCCAACAGTCGTTGCCCAACAGGGCCGTCAGAAAAATGGAAAGTGCTGCGGTCGCAAGGGCGAGAGTCGTCTGTACCCTTGATTCCCTCACACGGTGATACCACCGATGCGGCATCTCTATCCCCCCCGATTTACGGAAAAACTTCACACTTTGGTAGTTCACTGCAGGCCCAGAGAAACGTAGCCAAACCAGCGATGCCTTTCAAGCCAAACTCAAGCAAGTTAATATGCAGTGGTTGGGAGACAGTCGGAAAATGATTGATTGGTGCATTGTGTCTAGAGACAAAATGCACCGATGGGTGCCCCAGCCGGCCGAATATGATTATTTCCTGGCCAGGCTTGGTCTTTTGTACGGAGTTGATCGCGCAGCGATCCGATGAGGTTTATAGTTCATTCGTCCGCCTTCAGGCGGAGGGGGCACCGAAGTGAGATCGTGCGTGGAGACCTGCTGAAGCAGGAACTCCATACCCCAAGGCCACGTCCCCCGTACGGAGTTCCGCCTTCAGGCGGAGGTGGCAACGAAGTGAGATCGCGCGTGGGGACCTGCTGAAGCAGGAACTCCATACTAGAGACCATCCCACCCAGCTTAATTCGCACCCGGGACGATTACGATTACGAGGAGAGGCGGAGGCGCACGGGACGGTCCCCGAACCCGTAGGGTTCCCAGAGATTAGCCGGTGGTCGACCGCTCGCGTCGACCACCGCTTCGGGGGGGGCCCAAACCCAGCACCCCCGATTGGGGTGCCACCCTTCGCTTCTCATGTTGTGGCATCGCTGAGCGATGCTCTATTTTTTGGGGATCTGCCCCGGGGATCTTCGATCACTCGGCTAATCCTTAGGACCTCACCGGGGGTCTGTAAATCCGCTCTGGAACACCAAGGGTGCGTCCCATCCCAGTCTGGGGTGGCCAACCCCACCCATTTTCCCCGCTTGTCCCCGGCCGAATTCCTCCTACATTGAAGGCGTGATCTACGACGCTTCTCTGGACGATCTAATCCAGCAGGTTTGGGACGGTCGCCGCATCGATGCGGCGGACGCGAGGCGACTCTATACTCTGCCTCTGGAACAGCTCGGCTCTCTCGCCGATCGACGCCGTCAGCTCGCGAACGCCGCGGCTTATGACGGTCGAGGGAACGACCTGGTGACTTACATTATCGATCGTAACGTCAACTACACCAACGTCTGCAATGTGTATTGCAAGTTCTGCGCCTTCTATCGAACCGAGAAGGACAGCGACGCGTATGTGATCAGCCTGGCCGAGATGGACCAAAAGATAGAGGAGACCGTCGCCCTAGGCGGCACCCAGATTCTGATGCAAGGGGGACACCATCCCAAGCTCTCCCTCCAGTGGTATTTAGATCTCCTCAGCCACATGAAGGCCCGGTTCCCCCAGGTCAACATCCACGGCTTCAGCCCGAGCGAGTTCATCCATTTCCAAGAAGTGTTCCAAATGCCGGTCGAGGAGATTCTGCGCCAGTTCAAGGCAGCAGGGCTCGGATCGGTGCCTGGCGGCGGCGGCGAAATTCTGGTAGATCGCGTTCGCAAACGCATCTCCCCCCTCAAAGCCATGACCGACGAGTGGCTCGGGGTGATGGACACTGCCCATCGCCTGGGCCTCAATTCCAGCGCCACGATGATGTTCGGTCATGTGGAAACCCTCGACGACCGCATCGAACACCTGGAACGGGTGCGCGCGCAACAAGATCGATCGAAAGGATTCACCGCTTTCATAGCTTGGACCTTCCAAGCCGAGAACACGAAGCTCAAGGCCCCGACGGTTGGGGCGCATGAATACCTGAGAATGCAGGCCCTGAGCCGCATTTACTTGGACAACATCCCGAACATCCAGAGTTCTTGGGTGACGCAAGGACTTGAAATCGGCCAAGTCGCGCTCAAATACGGCGCCAACGATCTCGGGAGCATCATGATCGAAGAAAATGTTGTCTCGCAGGCAGGCACTGTCTTTCATATGGAGGTGGCCGACATGAAGCGACTCATTCAAGAGTTGGGCTACGAGCCGCGCCAGAGGGACAACTGGTACCGGCTCGTGTAACCGAAGTTTCGGTCCGAACGCAGGGCTAGGCCAGTGCGGCCGAATAGCCCCCCTGCCCGCCCGAGACCGATCCTGTCCCAAAACGGGACGACAGTGCAGCGGCACGAAGGATGCGCCGATGTAAAGATGATGGAGTAGCTCTTCTGCCGCTCCCGAACTATAGCGTATGGCTGCCTTGATCATGACACCGGCTCCCGGTGAGCGCCTCGTGCGTTTTGTGGGGGATCGTATTCGGTTCACTCTCCAGCTGGCTCGAAACGAAGCCCCCCCGCCAAACTGGAGGGCGAGTCTGCGGACCAACCTGGGTCGTGGAGCCCGTATACGGGAGGAAGTGATCCGTGCCCACTTTCATCAGGTTCCTCCGGCGGGCGACTCCTGGCACGACATCCCCATGCATCCGACTCCGGATGGCTGGGAAATCGAGGTGACTTTGGCTGAGGTGGGCTTCTTCCGAGCCAAGGCTTACGCCACCGATGCCGACGGACATCAGCAATGGCCCGACGGGCCGGACTTCGGTCTGTCAGTGCATCCCGATCTCGCTCGAACCGGTAACACCATTTACTGCGCCTGGCCCCGGCAGTTCGGCCCCACCCGCTTCGCGTCGGCCACCGCCAACGAGGGCCTGAGGGACCAACTCAAGCAACTGGATGCACTGGGTTATACCGTCATTCCACCATCGGGAAAGCTCCGCGACTTAACCCGGGAGATGCCCCACATCATGGAAACCCTGGGGTTCCGCGTGCTGCATCTGCTTCCGATTCACCCCACCCCCACGACCTTCGCCCGCTACGGACGCTTCGGCAGCCCGTACGCGTGTCTGGACTTCACTGCCATCGATCCGGCGTTGGTGGAGTTCGATCGCCGCACCACGGGCATCGATCAGTTCAAGGAACTAGCTTATGCCGCCCATGAACGCGGCGGCCGGGTGTTCATCGACGTGGTCATCAATCACACCGGATGGGGAGCGAAATTGCAGGAGGATCACCCGGAATGGTACCTCCGCGGGCCGGATGGCAAATTCGTCTCGCCCGGAGCCTGGGGGGTCACCTGGGAGGATCTCGCGGAACTCGAGCATCGCTACCCCGAGCTGTGGATGCATCTCGCGGAAATGTTCCTGACCTGGTGCCGTCGCGGCGTCGATGGATTCCGCTGCGACGCCGGATACAAGGTGCCTCTGGCGGCCTGGCAATACATCATTTCGACGGTGCGCCAAGAGTTTCCCAACACCGTCTTCCTTCTGGAAGGCTTAGGCGGACCTTGGGACGTGACCGAGCAACTGCTCACCGAGGGCGGCATGCAATGGGCCTATTCCGAACTGTTCCAGAACTTCTCCGGACGCGAGGTCTCGGGTTATTTGGACTACTCTCATCGGCAAAGTGAGCGCGTCGGCACCTATGTGCACTACAGCGAGACTCACGACAACAACCGGCTGGCCGGCAACAGCGGCACTTGGTCGCTCCTTCGAAACCAGCTCAGCGCCCTGACCAGCAGCCGCGGCGGATTCGGCATCACGGCCGGGGTGGAGTGGTTGGCGGCGGAAAAGATTCTGGTGCACGACTGCGGAGGGCTGAACTGGGAAGCGGGTGAGAACATTGTTCCCACCTTGACCCGGCTCAATCGGCTGCTCTGTGATCACCCCTGCTTCTTCGATGGCGCGGTCGTACGACGTCTGAGCCCGGACGACTCGGCCGTGTATGCGCTGAGCCGCGTATCCGCCACCGGCCAGGACCGCCTGCTGGTGCTGATCAACACGGACGTCTATCATCAGCGCCACTTCGCCATCAGTCGGGATCTCCACGCCGAACTGGGCGAGCCTCAGTTTGAGTTACTGGGACACGCACGACCATCGGTCGAGGCCCTCGGCCCCGATCAGATCCAGTTTTCCCTACTGCCGGGCGCCTGCCTCTGTCTCTCGCCCACACCACAGCCAATCGGCCTCCAGGGAGCGGACTACCGCAATGCGCGCGGCCGTGCGGCGTGGGCCGTGCAGCAGCTTTCTGTGCTGTATCCGCCCGAAACCTTGGGCCACTTCGAATGGCAGCAGCTATCCGAGTTAGTCGACGAGGACCCGGTCCTCTTTCTGGCGGCGGTTAGCCGAGCGGGACGCGAAGGGCTGCAGGCCGGAACTCTCCTGGCCTTAAACGCGGCCGCCGGAACCGCCAGCTATACGAACGTCGTGGAGTGGAATCACAGTCATGCCAATCGAATCTCGATGGTCCCGCCCCGCCACTGGCTGTTGCTGCGCGACGATCATCCCTTCCGAGCCCATCTCCAGAGCGCGGATGGGCTTCCGGCTCAGCATCTCGAATCCATCCCCACTCGCCACGGACACATCGCCTGCTTCTATCATGCGACCGAAACCGAGCGCGATCTCGGGCTCACCGTGGAGCGATATGGTGCCAGCGAAAACCAAGTCGTTGGGAAGATCCGCTGGCTTGCCAGCAACCCCCACCTCACGGCGGTGGAAAAACTCAATCCCCAGCACATCGCGTTGCTCACCAACGGACGCGGCGGGATGGCCCGTATGGCCGTTGGACTCGGCAACATCCGGTCCAAGTATGACTGCGCGCTCGGAGCGAACCTACATCCATCGGTGCCTGTGGACCGGCATGTGCTGGTAAAACGACTGCGCATGTGGGTGGTGGCCGATGGGTTTATCAGCGCGCTCAATGCCGACTCGATTGTCGATTTTGTCGCCGGCCCTCCTTGCCGCTGGCGATTTGAGGTCAATGCGGGCGACGGACGACGGGTGCGCATCGAGCTCGAATCCGACATGCTCGAGGGCCGGAATGCGACTGTCTTTAGGTTATCGCGACAACCCATGCCCGCCGAAGCCTCCCAACCGCTGCCCAAGCGCTGCGAGGTGAGCATTACGGTGCGAGTCGATCTCGAAGATCGGAACTTTCACTCCCAGACCAAGCGGAACGAGGAGGCCGACCGTCACTTCGCCAGCAATTCGCGTCCGTTCTCCGATCGAGCCGGCTTCAGTTTCACTCCCGATCCGAATCGACGTCTCAGCGTCTACAGCACCCAAGGCACCTACCATCCTGAAGCCGAGTGGTCGATGGACATCGCCCAAGTGGTCGAACAGGAACGCGGTCAGGAAGGTCATGGCGATGCGTTTAGCCCGGGCTGGTTCAGCCTGCCGGTTCATGAAGGCCAGTCTGTACATCTGGTCCTGAGCGCCGACGAATCATTGCCCTCGCCCGCGGTGGTCGAGCAGTTCCAGAAGGATCGTCAGCATCGCCAAGAAGTCGCGTTCCAACGTGCTGGCGTGGCCAAGAGCGACAAGCTCAGCCGCACCCTCGTCCAGTCGTGCCAGGCGTTCGTCACTCGTCGTGATGATGGAAAAACGGTCATTGCCGGATACCCGTGGTTCTTGGATTGGGGCCGCGATTCCTTGATCGCTGCTCGGGGCCTGCTCGCTGCTGGGCTGGTCGACGAGGTGAAGCAGCTGCTGTTGGTATTTGGAAAATGGGAAGCCAACGGCACCCTGCCCAACACCATCCACGGCGAGAACGCTTCGAACCGTGACACGTCCGACGCGCCCCTGTGGTTTGGGGTGGTTTGCGAGGAGTTGGCCGCCAAGCTGGGCCGACAGGTGTATTCGCTGGCGGTGGATGGTTCTGGCCGTACGCTTGCGTCCGTGCTGAGCAGCATCGCGACCGGATATCGCCAGGGCACGCCCAATGGCATTCGCATGGACCCTGAGTCTGGCCTGATTTGGAGCCCGGCTCACTTCACCTGGATGGATACCAACTACCCGGCGGGGACACCGCGCGAGGGGTATCCGGTGGAAATCCAAGCCCTCTGGATTCGCCTTCTGCGGCAACTGGCCCGCATTTCCGATGCACAAAGTGGCCGTGACTGGCAGGCTCTAGCGGATCAGGCTCAATCCAGCCTCGAGGAACGGTTCTGGCTGCCGGGACCGGGGTATTTCTCGGATCTTCTGATCGCACCGCCGGGCACACCGGCGTCGGCCGCTGTGGTGGATGGAGCGCTGCGAAGCAACGGCCTGTTCGTCATCACCCTCGGTCTGGCTCATGGAGAACGGGCCCGCAGAACCGTCGAGGCGGCCTTGAATTATCTCGCAGTTCCGGGAGCCCTCCGCACCCTCGCTCCATTGCCCGTGCATCCTCCGCTGGCGATTCATGGCAACCAGGGTCAGCTGTTGAACGATCCTAACCACCCGTATTGGGGACACTACGCCGGCGACGAAGACACGCGACGGAAGCCGGCCTATCACAACGGGACGGCGTGGACCTGGACTTTCCCCAGCCTCTGCGAAGCCCTGGCCTTGGCCTGGGACCGTCAGCCCGAAGCCACCGCTGCCGCGAAAGCCTACCTGGGAAGCGTCTCCGCTCTGCTCCGGGAAGGATGTCTGGGTCATCTCCCCGAGATTGTGGACGGGGATCTCCCCCACGCTCAGCGGGGTTGCGATGCCCAGGCGTGGGGAAGCACCGAGGCCTTGCGTGTGTGGCGCTGGTTGAATGGGTAGGAGGGGTGAGGAAGAGGGCGGAAACCGTCCGCCCCCTCCACTTCCTGATTGTAGGAGCCGTAACAAGGCCAGGTTCTGGGGAAGTTCTCATCCCGTAGACGGCTCATCCATGTCGACTCCTAAAGCCAGGCCTATCACTTCTAGCCACTGTGGGACTAAACTATCCCACGTCAACTTCCGCGCAAATTCTCGCCCCGCTCTGCCGTAGGTTTGCACCAAGTCGGGGGCAAGGTATAACTTTTCGATGCAGCGCGCCAAGTCGTCAGTGTCGATCACCGCGTGTTCCACGATGTTCATTCCCGTGGTGATAGTTGTTAGAACCCTCGCCAGTTCTCCTCTCCCCCTGACCAGTTCAGGGCAGGCACTATAGTCAGTCGCAACCACGGGGATACCGGCCGAAAGGCTTTCAATGATGGGAAGGCCAAACCCCTCAGCGTTGCTTGGCAGTGCAAATATGTCGAACAGGTTGTAGATGCGATTGAGATGAGAGTCTGGTATCGCTCGATCCAAAGAGAAATCAGGGCCGCACACGTCTGCCTTTCCCTCCAAACCATACCTCCGAAACAGCGTCACAATATCATGTCCTACATCGCACGGATTCATGTGGAGATAGAGGTGCATATCCTCATAATTCTCTACCAGCATCGCAAAAGCCTTCACCAGCGCTGGGATATTCTTTCGCGGTTGGTTGCGTGCCACGCAGCCGATTACGAACTTGTCCCGGAATCGTGGATGAGCCTTGATCTGACCTCGGTCTGGAAGGGGTTGAAAGATCTCGGTGTCAACGCCGTGATAGATGAGGTGAGATCGCTTGGAGGGAATGCCTGCTTGTAACACGTTCCTTCCAAAATCGGACATGCAGACGATTTCATCCATGCCCATCAGGACGGACTCCCACGGTGGATAAAGCGGCCCGGCATCCAGGGGAAGGTATGAAATCCATTTGAATCCTTTTCTTGTGGCGTGGGTGTGGATCCACTGTAACATCCATATCTCACCCAAACTAATGACAAGGTGCGGTTGGAATTCGTTGACAGCTCGCTCGAAGGCATCCTGACCATGGCTACCAGCGGAGGAAGGATAAATCCGGAGAGGATATGACGAGGTTGGGTATGGCCACCCATCGTACCCAACTCCAACCACAGCTACCTCAAGCCTCCGTTTATTCGAAAGCCTTGTGGTCAACTCACGACTCACTCGGCCGAATCCGGTCGCTAAAAGGGGGCTATCACTGACCCACAAGATCCTGATAGTGCGGTTCAAACGCGTTGGGTCCTAAGGTTCACAGGCTCGTAGGAACTGATGTGACAGCCCTCCCACCAACCTGCTTCAGGCATCTCACAAGACACGGTCGACTCTTGGGGATCGGATGCAACAGACCTGAGCCTCTTGATGGTGGCCTCGGGGAGATAGAGTTGAACAGTGCAAGTCTCAATGGTCCCGCTCACGCCAGTATAGAGTTAACTCCGTACGTTTGATGCCGAGCAAACTGAAATGCCTGCTTAAACGCGTTCAGCTCCAAAGGCCGTAACGTCATACGTCGCCGCTGAGGAGCTCGCTTTAATAATGTTACCAAGACTCAAAGTGATTTCGCCTTGAAAAATTCCTGAGGCAGCTGCACCACACGATACCCGTGCAAAAGGCACTCCAGGTGTAGCGGCTGCGTCCTTAAGAAAATACAGATCCACATTGGTTCCAGCGGCGCTATAAAGTCGAATATTACTTACGATCGCGGATGTCGCAGGTGCCTGGACAGTATAGATGGTGTTCAGGCCTGACGCACCGGTAAGCGGTGTCCCAAGGGTCTTGAAGATAAATGGCATGGTATAGAAGGGGGGGGATTCTTTCGCAAAGTTAGTCTCTTTCGATACCAAACAGCAATACGGTGACCGCGGCATTGCCACCCGAAGGTGTTGGAGAAGCTTGAGCATTCAACGCCTCCCCCGAGGCCAGTTCCACCACGTCACTCATAAGCTCTGAGGTTGAGGGTTGCAGAATTGTCTTCGTTTTGAAGATCGTGGCAGTCCCTCGCAGCAGGCTCACATTCACAGCTGTTGTCGAGTTATTATAAATGGCGACTCCAGACACCAATGCTGATTTCGGGGAGGCGGCCGTGTATACGGTCGTACTACTCGAAGTGGTCAGGGTCATCACTCCGGGTGTCAGCGCGTTGAGAATTTTGATATTTGTTGCCATAGGCTGTTCTAGGATGGTTTGTTTATGAAAGAAAGAGTTCTGCACCGCTGCAAATCCGATCCAGCGACCAAAGGCCGTGCCCGCTGGCCAGCGACTATTCGATCAGGCTCGGTGACGCAAAAGCGACAATATCAAGGCATCATCCGCGTCGGTCGCAAGTTCCGTGTAGACTTTGTCATAAGTCACCGCACCCGTAGCCCGCACCCCTTGAATGAGGACACCAGCGGGATTTCGGTTCTCGAAATACTGCACATTCGTACAATCACGATTCATCATTTGCTGTGTGACTGCGGCGCTGACGTCCAACACATTCTCTCGAACCAGCAGATTGGAAGCCCCGTACAGGAAAGTGCCACCAGCGGGATTTAAACCGAGAGAACCCTCATCGAAGTTCTTGATCCAGTTGTTCCGGACGACGACACTCCCATATGGCATTGATCCGGTCGAAGCGTTGTAGAGGATGACACCATATCCGAAGACGGAGCCTACGCCGGTGATTGGTGTCACATTCACTTTGGTGAGCTCGATCTGGTTACCTTCGATGAGCAACCTCATGCTTCCAGCGGTTCCGAAGTTGTAGATCGGACCCACCGCCACATTTCGATAGGTGTTGAACCTTATGGTGACGTCTTGGGCGGGATACGCATTGTAAGGACCGCCGTAGTAGATATTTTGAACCAAGTTGCCTTCGACAACCCCGGCCTTGCACCACGCCATCGAAAGGCCCCGAAAATAGTTGGCGGGAGCCCCGTCCGTCAACGGGTTCTGACCTGCGTCCACAAAGTTGTTACGGATATACGGGGCCGCACAATAGGCGGGAGTCCCTCCGGGCAACTCGGTATTGCCGACGTGGAAGACCGCCATGTGATTTGTCCAGCTTGCCGATGATGCCGGGTTGACGGCAATGCACTCTTGGATGCCGCAATTGACCACCGGGTTTGCAGGAGTTAAGGTCCCGTTTCCACTGAGCATCGCGAAAACGTAGCCTACACGGCCACCCGTCCACTTGTTCCCCCAGTCTATCGCTTTGACGCGCACGATGCGGGAATGGCTACCCATAATTCGAACGGCGCCGAACGAACTGGCGCTGGTACCTGCTCCGGAAAAATTGGCGTGAATTGTCAACTCACTGATCTCAAAAAAATCCACCGTGGCTCCAGTCGTCGAGTCATGGGCAACGGCATAAATGTTCTTCGAAGCAGTGGTATTCACGAGTTTGAGGACCGTCACGTCGATCCCAGAACCCACGATGCGCATCCCTGGCCTGGCCTGCCAACCGGAACCGGTCAACCCATCGTAATAACCCGCTGTAAGGAAAGGAGCGTTTGCAGGAGCAGGTCCGAGGTGCACACACGTTGTGTTCGGAATTCGGGTGGTATCCCGCATGAGCGAATCGAAGTCGGAAGCCGTGACCACCGTATATGGATCCGTCTGGGTTCCACTCCCTAAAATCCCAAGGCTTATGGAATAATTTCGCAACGCTACCCAAACGTTCAAGCGTGGAGGATCGAGTAGCAGAGCATCGAGCAATGACATACCTTAAGATTCGAGACGGGATTGGGTTGTTTTGCGCTGCGTTATTTCAAACCAGCGGCAGAGCCTCCGGAGCTGGTAGTCTCTAAGCAGAGCCGGAAGAATTGCTGCTTGGTCAACTGGTCAGACGGGACAGTCACTACACGCCAAAACTGATCATTGCCGTGATCAGCAGGGAAATCCTTCCAAACGGACTCAGCTCCGACTTGTGTGCTCACCTGGAGACGGCTTTGGCGGGGATCGGTGCTCCAAACCAGTTGGATGCCGTTGGTCTCGGAACTGACATAGAGCTGGGGCAGCGGAGCAAACCAAAACAAAGCCACGAGTCCAGCTGAATCTACAAGATCAGCTTCGACAGCGTTCATGTCCGCCGCCGCGACCCGAGACAATGCGTCCCCTGCCGTTGCAACCACCTCACTAAAGAGGGGAAATTCGTTGTAGTCCTCCACGTCGAGTCGCGGTTCAGGAACAGTGAGGTCGAGCAGGAGGTTGCCTTTGCGTGGATCATAGAATAGAGCGGGGTTAAAGTACATTGGTGAAACCCAATCTACGCCAGGCTCTCCTCTGGGCGGAATGAAATCACAAGGGCCAGTGTCCCCCCGAGCAAGCCAGGTCTCCGCCCGAAAAGCCACAACCTCGTCAGAACCAGAATTCTCTGAAAATATCGAACTTAGCTGATCAGGGCCACGATGCGTGGTCGAAAGTTTTACCACAAGGTTCGTGATGAAGGCTGCATTCGCGCCACCGCAGCCTCCTCGAATGTCGATGCGACTGAGAAAGGCGCCACCTTCGGGCACTTTACCAAACTCCGACGCGGCGTAAACCTGCTGATACCGCACCGAGGTTAACCCAACCCCCGATTTGACATTTCCGAAAGGAGTCCTTGAAACTTGCCGCGACTTATTGGTCTCCCATAGCTCAGGTACGGCAAACAAGTGAAGGTCGGGTACAGCAGGCCGCGCTTGGCTACTATATACTAGGGAACCTGCTAAGAGGCCCGCCAGTAATTCTATTCTGCAGAACAAACGAGTCATAAAAAGGACATGGTAAGGGCATCATCGATGAGGGTGGATAACTCCGGCAGTCTCTGAACTGAACCTTGCAGCCAGCCTTGGACGAGCTCGCCGGCGGAGGTTCGGTTGTTAAAGTAGGTAACACTGCCGCAGTTCAAGTGCTTGAGAGGTGTGTCGGGAGCGGCATCCAATTTGATGTCCACGATATTGTCAAACACACGAGCCGTTTGCGCCAGAACGTTGGAGACAGCGCTTTCGTAAACCGCATCTCCTGGTAAAGGATTGCCGAATGCATCGGAGGCATACCGAATCGTGTTGTTCCTGACTTCGATTTGACGAAATCTCCAGAACACTCGATTTGCCGGGGGCCAAGGGGGGGAGTTGAAGTATCGCGCGGGGATTGTCCCATCAAAATTAATCCCATGGCTTGCTCCACCTGCCCCCTTGACGCCCGGAACAAGCTCGATGACATTTTTTTCGACAACACAGCGAACGGTTTCCCAAAGATACTCCATCGAGATCGTCGGAGTTTTGCTATTGTCGGGATCTGTTAGAGGAACAGCATCCAAAACGATCGTAAAATTAGTGGCGCTGATCACTTCGAAAACCTTAAAGGAGCGGTTGTATTCGTCGATCAACCCGCCAAGCGAGTTTTTGGTATCCTGGACCAATAAGCCCTGACCAACTCCCAATCCATGGGGGAGACCCGATTTGGTGGTAAAGGTCACCAGAGTTCCAGAAGTCCGGCTCACCCAAGTTAAAGTGATCCGCTGGCTCACCACAGTCCCCACCGGTTGCTCGAGGGACTGGAATGGACCTCTCCGCACGCCGCTATAAAGATTGTTCCGGATGACAATCTCGGGAACGCCATAAGTATCAATGTAGGGTCCCCCGAAAGTGCAGTTTCGGATCTGGTTGCCCTCGACAATTGCCCCGTCCCCTACGCCCTGGAGCCTAATCCCGATGATCCCATCCCCGATGCTGCCGGCGATGGAAGGAGGCGAGCCCCCTGAGTAGTCGCGGGAACAGACGAATGACTTGGCTGTCGAGCGTGAGTCAACATACCATACACCGTTGAGATTGGACGCCACACTGAATCCACTGATCACCACCACGCTTCCTGGCACGGGAGATGGAGCGGTGAGTCGGTCCCACGGAATCAAGAAATGCGGCGTTGCCGTGGTCACAGTCATCTGCCACACAGTGCCGCTCGGATTGGTGAGCCCAGCAAGACTGCTGATGTTGACGTAGTGACTCGAAAACCTACCCACCCACAACCCAAGTTGAATGACATCAGGGCTGGTAGGGTCCGAAGCGACCTCGGTCTCATACTTGAATTGGTAGAGCCCACTGGACGAGGTGACGGCGAAGGAGCCGTTGTAGGGATTGTTGTAGATGTCTCCGGCAGGAGCACCAGACGTGACGGCAACCCCAGCGATTCGAACAAACTTTCCCGCACTCAGACCATGAGGATTTGAGGTGATGACGGTCATCTCAACAGAACCTCCAGAAAAAATACCTTTGGTGATGCTTGCGATCGCTACCGGATTGGTCTGATATTCGCAGTTGATATAGTTATTCCGGATCACCGTGCCTATCGACCGAGCGAAGAGAAAGCCGGACGTTGCGTTCGCAGGGGTATCGCCTCCCGCCGTATTAATGAGCGTGGCCTCTTTGACGTTGTTGAGGCCTGGGCTCTCGATCATGCATTCCTCAACGACACAACCCTGAGTAATGTATTTGCCCCCAGCGTTCTGGTAGCTAGCCCCTCCTACGTTGATGACAAAGCACTCGGGTGTGTAAGCCGGGACTCCCTGCCGCCCAAAGTTGATGCATCGGACTCGACGCACCAAGGTATAACTACCTCGAATAAAGACAGCGCCACAGGTAATATTCTGTGCAGGCTGATTTGAGATATCGCAGTCAATCGAACACTCAGTAATTTCAAAATTTTCAAGCACAGGGGACGACGAAAAGAGCCCCGGCATGCCAACCACATAGTAGTGGAGATAACGGTACGTTGCACTGGCCAGTTTTAGTGTGGTCAACGCCATCCCGGAACCCCGAATCTTCAGACCACTAAATGGCTTCCAGCTGACTTGTCCTCGAAAGGTTTCCTCATAGCCCTTAGTCAGAAAGACACCCGGTCCTAAGTGGACCGTGACTGGTTTATCGGTCGGAAGACTGCGCATCAGCGCATCGAACCGATAGGGGTCCAACTGACATTTGATATTCGACCCCGTAGGGGATCCGGTTGGTTGGGTATTGCCCGGAGCGACACTCAGCACGGTGTATTTGAAGGAATTGGCACCCAGTTTGGTGACGATGAAGGACCCATTGTAGAGCTCGCCATCCCCTCCCTCAATGCCTTTGATCAACACTATATCGTTGGTCAGGAATGGATGATTGGTGAGTGTCACCGTCACAATCGTGCTCGGAGCGCTTGTCACCTTATCCACCGAGAAACCTCCCGCAGAAAGGGAATACTCGACCGAATTCTGGAGACCGCCATTCCAGGGATCAGCCTCGACTCCAGATCCCATCGCGCCATCATCGCGAAGCGCGATGTAGACGTCCATCGGCGCAGGATCTTGAAGCAATGATTGTAAGAGCGACATGTGCGTTTGAATTTGTGAGCGGACTATTGATGTCCAGCTCATGCACTAATACCTCACTATCTGCTTTGAATCTACCCCCCCCCCCCCAGGGGATTGTCAATAGAGTTTTCGGCGTTTATTTCACGAACGTCCAAACTCTGAGAGTTGCCCCCTACGGCTGTGTTCATTGTCTGGACCAGGAAGTGGCATCGCTGAGCGATGCGCTATTCTTCTAGACATTGGTTCCGGGGATCTTCGATCACCCGGCTAATTTCTATGACCCCGACGGGGTCTGGGGTCGAAGGTGATCCACCACTACTGAGTCACCGGGGTTACGCTCCCCGCCCGCTCCGATGCCTCAGCTTCGATAAAGACATCCATCTGCTGGCCGACGAACAGCCGTAGGTCTTTGTTCGTGATCCGATAAATCACCTGCAACACGCGAGTGTCCACCCGCTCGACCGCCTCCCCAGTGAGGGATCGCTTGGGCAGAACATAAGGCTCAAACCGCACAAACTCCAACGGGCTCGCCAACGCGGCGTTCCCTCGCACCTGGGCCTCGGCCTTGGCCTGGGACGTGACGCGCCAGGCCTCATGCTCATCGACGTCGGCCCGCAGGTAAAGGGGTGTCACGTTTCCCAGCAGGAGCCAGGCCTCCGGCGTCGCTCCCGCGGGCACAAACTCGCCGACGCGAATCTTCACTTGCAGGACCTGTCCCTCGATCGGCGCGTGGACCGTGCTGCGTTCGATCTCCACCCGGGTGGATGCGAGGGTCGCTTCGGCCGCTCGAATTCCAGCCTCGGCAGCACCGATGCTCGATCGGGCGGCGGCCAGCCGGGCCTGAGCGATTTCCACGGCGCTCCGACGCCGGGTCACTTCCTCGACACTGATGCTGCGGGGATCGGTCGCTTCGGCGATCTTTAACAGGCGCTGCACATCGGACAGTGACGCCTCCGCGGATTGGGCATCGGCCTTCGCCGTTTCGAGCGAAGCCTGACGAACCGCGACCGCCGCCTCCGCCTCCGCCCTCGCGGCCTCGAGACGTCGGGTGTCTAACTTCACCAGGGGGTCCCCCTTCTTCACCGGTTGCCCCACCTGCACGAACACCTGCTCCACCACCCCCGGCAGATGGGAGCCAATGGAGATATTCTCCGTATTGGCTTCGACCAAGCCCACGGCGGCCACGCGTGAGGTAAAGGTGGATCGCGGCGGTGCGGACGGCGGGTCGTTGCGGTGGGCCGCCGGCTGGGTGCGCACGATGGAGGCCGCCGCGAGACAAAGCACCAACACCCCCAACAACGGCATGAGCATCTTTTTCATCAAGATTGATCTCCACTGGACGACGAAGGTCGCCCTTGTACCCGAACGATGCGACCATCGTCCATGTGGGCGATGGCGTCGGCAAACTGAAACACCCGGCTGTCGTGAGTGACCACGATCACGGCGCGAGAGGGATGCACCGCGGATGAAGCCAGCAGCTCCATGACATCATTGCCGGTCTCGTGATCGAGCGCGGCCGTAGGCTCGTCACACACCACGAGGCGAGGCTCGTGGACCAGCGCTCGAGCAAGGGCGACCCGCTGCTGCTGCCCGCCGGAGAGAGTTCGCGGAAGCGCGTCCAACCGATTATTCAGGCCCAACCGCGACAGCAAATCACGGGCACGATCCAGAGCCCCGCGCCGCGGCATTCCGGCCACCATCAACGGAACCGCCGCGTTCTCGGCGGCAGTCAAGGCCGGCAGCAAATTGTACTGTTGAAACACGAACCCCAGGTTCCGACGCCGGAACTCAATTCGCTCCCGCGCGGCCATGGTTTCGGGTCGCACGCCAAACACTTCCACCTCACCGGCGGTGCTGTCCAACAGCCCGGCAATCACCGAGATCAGCGTCGTCTTACCGCACCCGCTAGGTCCGACCAGAAATGTCAATTGCCCCAGTTCGGCGGCGAAGTTGACCCCCCGCAGCACCTCCACCCGCGCGTCGCCAGTGCCGAAATGCTTGTGCAACTCCTGACACCGAACCGCAGTGCGTCCTGGAGCCGTAACGTCGGAAATGGAAGACGCTGGTTTCATCGAAACACAATGGCGGGTTCGAGCACGATCACGCGACGAATGCTCAGCAGGCTGGCAAGCAGCACGACTCCCATCATCAGAGCGCCCACGCCCAACACGTTCTGCCACATGAGCACCAGATGTCGGGTCGGGATGTTGTTCAGTGTGGCTTCGAAAAAGCCGGCCGCCAAGCCGGTGCCCAGGGAAAACCCGACGAACCACACCATCAGCGCCTGCAGCACGATCATTCCCATGAGCCTGAGATTCGTCACCCCGATCGCTTTGAGCGCACCAAACTGCCGGAGGTTCTCCACCGTGAAGAGATAGAAGGTCTGGCCGGACACCACCAGCCCGACGATGACCGCGATCCCAATCGTGATGCCAAAGTTGACCGGGATGCCGGTGTTCTTGAGGTAGTAGCGAATACAATCCCAACGAAACTCATCGCGGGTTCGCGCCCTCAGACCTGTCTGCTCGCCGATTCGACGCGCCAGAGTTTCCGGGGAAATTCCCGGCACGGGCCGAACTAGCACAAAGGAAAGCTGCTTCCGCTCCCGTCCTTGAAACTGGATGGCCTCGCTGTAGCGCGCGTGGATGATGGGAAAGTTGACGAACGCCGGAAGCGCATCGGAGATGCCAACGATCTGGACCTTGTGATCGTTCAGCTCGAGGGTGGGTCCGATCTGCAAAGGCTCGCCGGGGAACAAGAGAAGGTAGCCAGCTTTGTCGATGACGATCGACCGAGGTTCCCGGAGTCGTTCCCAAGAGCCCAAAAGCATGGACCTGGGCGCGCCGACCAAGGTCGCATCGTCCAAGCCCTGGACGGTGCAAACATTGTAGTGGCCGGCCTCGGTGCGCGCGACGGGATTTCCTTTGAACAGCCGGACCGCATAGTCGACTCCGGCCACTCCACGCACACGGTTGAGATCGGTCTCCTTAAGCGCCTTGGTCTCCTCGAAATATTGCGTCCGCGGATCCATCACCCAGACATCCGCATCGGTCACATCGAGAATCTGGTTTCCCGAGCGACGCAGGATGCCCGCGAAGATCGAGGTTTGGTTCTCGAGCAAAAAGGTGCTGAAGGCGATAGAAAAGATCAGGCCGAGATATTTCGCTCGATCCCCCGTGAGCATCTGGATGGCGATGTAGTTCATGGCGAGGAGCGGCGGGGAACGCGCGCGGTTTTCTTGGCGGGACGCGGGGAGGTTCGCGCGTCGTACCAAGTAGAGGTCGGAAAGATTTCAGCATGGATGCGACGATCCGTAGCCTCGTAGTCCCAGTGTCCAGCCAGCGGCTTCCAGCCGAGACCATCGCACATCAAATCTTGGTTCTCGCGCACCGTCGCGATCGGATTGCGGATCCCGGCCAGCGCCGAAAGGTCAGGCTCCGCGGCCATGATATGACTGCCCACCGTCACGGCGATGAGGCTGAAGGTGATCTGCTGCGATCCAAGGCTGGATCGGGGAAGGTCCCCCTGCCTTAAGGCTGCCTGGACAATTCCGTGTCCCACCTGAAACGCTCGCATGGCCTGCTGTCCATGCGCGGAACGACGCTGGGCGGAAGCCTTCTCCCAGAACGAAAGGCCTTTCAACATCATCTCCACCTTGAAGTAATCAGGATGTCGCATCGCGAACTCGCAGCAGGCGAATCCCACCGCCCGCATGCGCTCACGGGTCTTTCCCTGAAAACGCTCCGCCTGCTCAAAAAGATCAGCTCGTTCCGCCAAAGCGCGAGTCGCCACGGCCAGGGCGATATCCTCCTTGGACTCGAAGTGTTGGTACAAGGTACCCTTGGAATACTCCACCGCTTCCGCCAAACGATCGAGGTTGAGCGCCTGATAGCCTTCCCGAAGTAAAATGAGCCGAGCCTGCTCGAGGATCAACTCCTCCCGGCTGCTCCGTTCCCGTGCTTTGCGCTCGCTGACACCCATTGGTCGAAACTCATAGCCATATTTTGACTCTAAGTCAAAAAATATCCATCGGGGAGATCCCAAGGAGCAAGGGACGGACTTCGAATCACCCCCCGGAGCGTAAGCCGCGTTCAGCCTTGCACAAATCAGAACTCTGCCGAAGTGTTGTCACATGCGCACCATCCGTCCCAAGACTGTCCGACCCTTTTGTGGCAGCCGCCTATTCTCCTGCTTAATGATGCTCTGGACCACGCTCGCATCCCACGCCGCGGAGATGACGTTTGCCGAGCGTCTGGGCTGGAAACCGGGCTCCGTGGTGGTGATTTTGCATGTGGACGATGTAGGCATGTCTCGCCCCTCCAACTTGGGAGCCGTGGAAGCCGTCGAGAAAGGTGTCGCGACCTCCTGGGCGGTGATGATGCCCTGCCCGTGGGTGCCTGATATCGCCCGCTACCTTCGGGATCACCCCGACGTGGACAGCGGACTCCACCTGACGCTGACTTCTGAGTGGGCGCCGTACCGCTGGGGTCCTGTGGCCGGCAAACCCGCCGTTCCGGGGCTGGTGGACCCCGAGGGTTGTCTCTGGCGTAGCGTCGTTGCTGTCGCAGCCAAGGCATCGGCCGACGAGGTCGAGCGAGAGATTCGCGCTCAGGTGGATCGAGCTGAAACCATGGGCCTGCCCATCACCCACCTGGACTCCCACATGGGCACGCTCTTCGCGCGGCCCGATTACTTTGAACGGTTCGTGAAAGTCGGCCTGGAGAAGAAGATTCCCATCCTTGCCGTCGGCGGCCATTCGACTCACACGCTGATCGAAAACGCCGATGCGACCATCAAACTCAAACCATGGATCCGAAAGATATGGAATGGGGGGCTCCCGGTACTGGATGACCTCCACACGGGATCCTACGGCTGGAAGCCCAACGAGAAAACCGAACGACTGGTGACTTTGCTCTCCGATCTCAAACCAGGGGTGACGGAAATCCTGTTCCATGCTTCGCGGCCGACGGAAGACTTTCCCATCATTACGGGGTCCAGCGAATCTCGAAAGGCTGACCTCTCCGCGCTTACCGACCCGAAAGTCCGCGAACTCATCCAGGCGCGGGGCATCCAGCTGACCACCTGGAAGGAACTCATGAGGCGCCGGCAAAAGTCGACCGATTTAGACTGATCCTATAGGCTATCAACAGCTTACATCACACAACTCCAACTGCCGGCGTGTAATCACTTTTGATGACATGCAGAGAGTTGTTTGGTAATGTAATACTTCACCTAACCCCGATGGGCACCCCGTGCGATGACGCATCGATCGTCGCGACGTTGCGTTTCGGGGCCTAAAAACAGAAACCAACTATGAAATTCTTAAACTCTAGTGGAGCGCTGGTCGCCCTCGCAGTCGCCGGATTTACCTGCGCCTCGCCTTCCAGCCTGAAGGCCGATCTGGTCATTGACTCGTTTGACGCTACGGCGGGCACCTGGACCGCCACCTGGGGTACCGCCCCGGTGCTGACCTTCGATGCCGACGACGCGAAGGGTTCAGCTGCCTCTGGATCCCTCAAGGTCACCGCAGAATACTTTACCCCAGATGGCGGGAATGGCTGGGAGCAGATGGTGATTACGCGCAATTTCGACGCTCCGGTGATCGGCTCGCAGTACGAGGCCATCGCCATCGATGTCAAGGTGGACGAATCCTCCGTGGCTAACACGGATGGCCACTACGGATATTTCGAGCTCAAGCGCACCTCAGATGGAACGGCCATGGGAGGCGTGAACATCACGAGCAAGGAATGGACGACCATTTCCTTCCCCATCGCGCCGACCGAAGGAACCCTCGCCGGCATTCTGATCCAAAACGGCAGTTCCACTTTCCAAGGGCCCGTTAGCTTCAAGATCGACAACCTGCGCTTCGTGGCCCCGCCCGCCCCGTTGACCACGATCGACACCTTCGACACCGAAGAGACCGCAGCCGGCTGGACCGCCACCTGGGGTTCATCACCGGTCATCACCTGGGATCCGCAGGACGCGAAAGGTTCGCCGGATTCAGGATCGCTCAAGGTGACGGCGGAGTACTTCACGCCCGATGGCGGCAATGGATGGGAACAGATGGTGATCACCCGCAGTTTCCCTGAGCCAGTGGTTGGAACCGACCACGTTTCAGTCTCCGTCGACGTCAAGGTCGGAGAAGACTCCGTGGCCAACTCCGATGGAAACTACGGATATTTCGAATTGAAGCGCAGCTCGGATGGCACGCCGCTGGGGGGCGTCAACCTGACCAGCAAGTCGTGGACGACGATCACCTTCTCCATACCCGCGACCGAAGGCACTCTATCTGCCATCTTGATCCAGAACGGAAGCTCGACCTTCCAAGGTCCGATCACCTACTACCTGGATAACTTCGTGTTCACTCAAAAGACCGGCGGCGTCCAACCGCCCACTCTGGCCATCGCCAAGAACACCCAGCCCGGCCTCAAGCTGATCGCCAGCGCACCGGGCCAAGCCTACCAGCGTCAGAACGTCATCTACGTTCCTTCCGAGCAGCTCGACCAGAACCTGTGGTGGGTCAACCAAGGGGAAGCCCTTTCCTACTCGGTCACCTGGGGAGATTTCCCGGACAGGGCGACGCAGGCCGGTTTCCAGGGGCACATCATTCTGTCGAAGGATTCAGGCAAAAGCAGCACTCCGGACTGGAATGATGCCAACGTGATCCTTGTCGAATTCCAGTATGCCGGCAATCCAGCCGAGAACGGCCGCACCATGGCCCGCGCCCGCTTCCTCCACAAGGTGAACGAGCCGGCCGGCAACGCCATGCTCTATCGCACCCCGGACCGCGCTGCGGAAGGTCCGGTTGGCGTGCTGGGCGAGGTCTGGGCAGAATCGATGCTCGGCACCTGGACCATCACGTTCAAGAACGACACCGACATCACCATCACCTCCGCCGACAACAAGACGGTGGACATTACGATCCCGACCGAGGAAGTCGCCGCCTTCGAGCCGTCATCAGCGGGTATCAGCGCCCTTTTCGGAGTGCAACCCAACTCGGACGCGCGCGTTGGTCAGTCGGCCCTCATCACTCGCATCACAATTGTCAAAGGCGCCTCCACCATTGTGGACGACAATTTCCAAGGCTCCGAGCTCGCTCCGGAATCGTGGGCAGCTCGCGCTCAGGATGCTGGCGGGGTGTTCCCCCTCTCCCCGGACATCGGCTTCTTGGTAAGCTGGAACCTTCCGGACACCGGATTCGTTCTCAATGCCGCCCCGAGCCTGGCTGGGCCCTGGTCGGCCACCGGAGACCCTCGGCAGGTCGGAGCACGTCGAGTCCTGCTGCTGGATAAAGCGGCGGTTCCGGGCGACAAGGCAGGCTATTTCCGCCTAGTCGAAGCCCCCCCCGCTCAGTAAGCCTCCAGCCACAGTACAAAGCTTGATCGCACGACGCCGAACTGCAAAGTTCGGCGTCGTTTTTTGTGGATAAGAAACACCAGATGATCTTCGACACCCTAGTCATTGGTTTGGGAGCCATGGGGAGTGCGGCCGCATACCACCTGGCCTGCCGCGGCCACAATGTCATGGGCCTCGATCGCTTCGCGCCCCCTCACGCGATGGGCTCCTCCCACGGACAGACTCGCATCATCCGCGAGGCTTATTTCGAGCATCCTCTCTACGTCCCGCTTCTCCAACGAGCGTTCGACCTCTGGCGGGATCTGGAGGTACGCAGCGGGGAACGGTTGCTCCAAACCACCGGGGGGTTAATGCTAGGCCCAGAGAAAGGCGTGATCTTCCCAGGCGCGAGGGCCAGCGCCGAGCAACATCACCTGCCCCACGAAGTCCTGACCGCGAGCGAGATCAGCCGTCGGTTTCCCGCACTGCGGCCGTCGGAGGATCTCCTGGGCCTCTGGGAGCCCCGGGCGGGAATTCTCTTCCCAGAAACGTGCATCGCCTCTCACCTCGCTCTCGCGCACGCCTGCGGCGCGACCCTGCGCACCGACGAGCCGGTCCTGGAATGGAAAGCCTCCGCTCAGGGCTGCGAGGTCAGGACTTCGCGTGGAACCTACAGCGCCCAAAACCTCCTGTTCACCGCCGGAAGCTGGGTAAGCTCTCTGCTGCCGGAACTGTCCCTACCCCTCTCCCTCGAACGTCAAATCCTGTTCTGGTTCTCAGCGCTACAAAACCCCCAATATTTTGCACCCGATCGCTGTCCCGTTCACTTGTGGGAAACCAACGAGGGGGACTTCTTCTACGGATTCCCGGACCTGGGCGACGGAGTGAAGCTGGCCCTGCACCACTCCGGGGCTCCCACGACGCTGGAGACCTTGGATCGCACAGTCCAGCCGGCTGATGAGGTGGCCCTGAGGAGACAGATGCGTCGCTTCACTCCTGATGCCAACGGTCCACTCCGATCGGCTACCGTCTGCACCTACACCAATACTCCCGATTCACATTTCTGGATCGACTGCCACCCGGAACACCCGCAGGTTTGGATCGCCAGCCCCTGCTCCGGACATGGGTTCAAGTTCGCCAGCGTGTTGGGTGAGGTGCTGGCCGACCTGGTCATGCGCCGAAAGCCCGCCTTCGATCTCAGCCTGTTCCGAAGCCGCTTCGTTAAGTGAGCTACCCCACCACGCGCCCCAGACGTACTGACGTCAGACCTCGAGAACCTTCTCGAAACGCGTGAGGTTGCGGGCTCCGCGCCTGGTCACCAGGGCCACATCCTCCAGCCGAACGCCACCGAGATTGGGGAAATAGAGTCCAGGCTCGATCGTCACCACATGCCCCTCCTGAAGCTGATCCTGGGAGTTGGGGCCGATGCTGAGCGATTCATGAAGATCCAATCCCAGGCCATGCCCTGTGCTATGAAAAAACCCCTGCATGCGGCCGCGCGAACGGCCGGTCCGATACCCTAAGCTGGTGAAGTGAGCCTGCACCTTCAAGTGAATCTCCCGGCTGTCGGCCCCGTGACAGAGCAGGGAAAAAGCAAGATCCTGCCCCTCCTCCACCGCCCGATAGAGCTGCCTGACCGCTTCGGAAGCCCGACCTTTCACTACCGTGCGCGTGATGTCTCCAAAATAGCCCGTCTGTTCGGATCGCGGGAAAACGTCCAAAATAATGGGCTCTCCCGCCTTGAGCACTCCGTGTCCCCGTTCGTGCGGATCACAGGTCTGCAGGCCCGATGCCACGATCGTGTTGGCAGCGATGCCACCGGCCTGGATCACCGCCGTTCCGATGATGCCGCGCAATCTCTCCGAAGTGAGCGGGACGTTGCGGTACATCAGGCGGCGGTTCTTGCCGACTCGTGAATTCTTGATGGCGTGAATCCCTTCCGCCAAACCCACTTCAGCCATCGTTAATGCGGCGCTGATCTTCTTGACCTCGGTCGCGGTCTTCTTGGCGCGCTCCGCAAAAAAATCTCCAGCGCGCGGCTTCACCTTGATGCGAAGGCGTTCTAATCGCTGAGCCAGCCCCATCGGAAAATTGTCCGGCACGCGAACCTTGCGGACCCCTGCCTTCTTCAGTGCATAGGCGATCACCGCGGCGGTGTCGGGAGGCTGAACCTTGTCGCGCACCAACCGACGCACCACCTCACTTCTGGCCACCACTCGACAATGCGACGCCTCCCGACGCGCTCGATCGACTTCCAGATCACTCATGATGATCGTCGAGCGTTTTCCTACTTGGAAAAAAATAAACGGATCGGGGACAAACATGCCAACAGCATACAGCATATTGGCGTCATGTTCGGAATCAGCAACGATCAGCAAAGGGTCGTTCATGGGTCGCGGTAAGGCCACTTTTGCAAAACTGAATAAATTTGAAACCAAATTATTTCGGGCCGCTTATTTTGGAGCTACCCATCGCCGCAACTCCCAGGCAACCTCCTCTTTCATGAACATTCTTCGCCACTTAAAGCGAAGCCAGTTTTGGCTTAGGTGCTGCCTCCAAAGCCTACTCCTCCTGGCGTTTGTTCCAAAGGCTTCGGCAAACCCCTCCACCAATCAGGTAGTGCAGACTGGTCCTCAAACGTTCCAGATCGGCTTGATCGAGTTGAACCGCGCCGAGCGGAGCGTGAGCTTTCCCGCCATGGTCCGAATAACGAATGAGGTGATCGAATACGCATTGGTGACGACCGATGGCAAGACCCATGAAAGCCTGCTCACCACGGAGGTCTCTCCGACCGATCTACATGTAGCGGTGCTCCTCCTGGGGATTCAGCCATCAGACGATCTGGGCGACACGAACTCCCCCATCCGGCTCCAGCGAAATTCAACCGTCAGAATCGAAATCTGCTGGAAACCAGCCGGTCGGCAACGAAACGTTCCCTTGGAGCGCCTGGTGGTGTTGCATCCGTCCAAGGAAGGAGCAAAGCCCCAGCGCATGAGCTCAAGACAGTGGACTTACAATGGCTCGTTTCTGCACCAAGGTCTTTTCGTGGCTCAAGAGGAAGGTTCCATCATCTCATTGATTCGTGATCCGGTGGCGTTGATGAACAACGCGGGGATCGATCGGGACAACGACGACATCCACTTTCCTGATCTGCGCCGCGTCCCCGCCCGGGGCACTGCAGTGACGGTCCGATTGCGGTTCTGAAGCGAGGAATTTCAAACCGCACAATCATTTGGAAGCAAATGATTTACAAGAAGGTAGCAAGTCACAAACCAAGCAGAACCCGATTGACTTTCCACGGACGATGTCCCATTAGCTAGGGAGAAATTAGCAGCGCAGCCTAAGCGGGCATCGTGACAAAGATGCCGCGCGGGGGAACCAATCGCTTCGGTGGCGAAAGTCGCTCATCCGAAGCTGGGGCGAGCAACGGAAAGCCGTTGAGGTCACTTTCAAGGCCTAGCCCGTCAGCTAACCTCGTAGGCAATTGAAAGGGCGATTCCTTCAGAGCCGCGGCGTCAGCAGCCGGGTCTCGCAAGATCCCCTCCAATGAGTCGCGTTGGCCATTCCGTGGAAGAACTCACGGACGGATTCCTCGTTGGCGAGGCAGGCGGTGAAGTGAGAGAGATGACCGATCATCGTTCATTATGAGTTATACCGAGACCGTCTCCCGCCCGCGGGCGGGTTTGGTGTTGGGAGCCCTGGGTGTGGTCTACGGCGATATCGGGACCAGCCCGCTCTATGCGCTGCGGGAATGCTTCCATGGAGTCCATGGTGTGCCGCTGAACCGCGACAACCTGCTGGGTGTGCTGTCGCTAATCTTTTGGGCTCTGATCCTCATCGTGTGGGTCAAATATCTGCTGACCGTCATGCGGGCGAGCAACCACGGCGAAGGTGGCATCCTGGCTCTGCTGGCCTTGGCGATCGGAAGCCGGGTCAATCAATCCAAAGGTCCTCTGGTCTTCCTCGGAGTCTTCGGCGCGGCATTGCTCTACGGAGATGGAATGCTCACACCGGCGGTGACGGTCCTGGGCGCGGTGGAAGGACTGAAGGTAGCCACCAGCCAGTTCGAATCCTGGGTCGTGCCGATCGCGGTCGTGATCATGATCGGACTCTTCTCCTTTCAACACATCGGCACCGGGAACGTCGGCAAGATTTTCGGGCCCGTCATGACCATCTGGTTTGCCACCCTGGCCGCCCTGGGCATCCATGGCATCGTTCAGGCTCCTTCCGTCCTCAACGCCCTGAATCCCTGGTGGGCGATCCAATTCCTGCTGACCGGCAACCTCACGTCCTTCCTCGTTCTTGGTTCGGTGTTCCTCGCCGTCACCGGTGCAGAAGCACTCTATGCCGACATGGGCCACTTTGGCTTGCCTCCGATCCGCCGCGCGTGGTTTCTGGCGGTGTTCCCCGGCTTGGTTCTGAATTACCTGGGACAGGGAGCCCTGCTCCTCACTCACCCGGAAGCGGTCGAAAACCCCTTCTACAAGCTGGCACCCGGCTGGGCGCTCTATCCGCTGGTGGCCCTCAGCACCATGGCGGCTGTTATTGCCTCCCAAGCGCTGATCTCGGGAGCGTTCTCACTGACCATGCAGGGAATCCAGCTGGGGTATATTCCGCGGCTGAACATCCTGCACACCTCATCGACAGAACGTGGCCAGATTTATATTCCGCCGGTGAACTGGGCGCTGATGGTCTGCTGCATCGGGCTGGTGCTCGGCTTCCGCTCCTCCGACAAACTGGCGGGGGCCTATGGCATCGCGGTCACGCTGACGATGTTGGTGACGAGCCTGCTCTTCGGAGTCGCCGCCCGACGCCTTTGGGGCTGGAGCAAACTCAAAGCTTGGGGTGCGGTGGCCTGCTTCGGGGTGATCGAGCTGGCCTTCTTCTGCGGAAACGCGGTCAAGTTCCTGGAGGGCGGATGGTTTCCAATCCTGATCGGAGTGAGCGCCTACACCCTGATGTCCACCTGGAAACGAGGCCGCCAGCTGGTCTATCAAAAGCTCAGCCAAGGTTCACTTCCCCTGGAATTATTTCTGGAGGACGTGAAGCTCAACCCGCCAGTGCGGGTGCGCGGCACCGCGGTGTTCCTGTGCGGCAGCTCGGCGGGCACCCCGCAGGCCCTGCTCCACAATCTGAAGCACAACAAGATCATCCACGATCGCACCGTGCTGCTGCATATCGCGACGGACGATGCCGCCCATGTCAGTTCCAGCCAGCGGCTCCAGGTAGCCGATCTATCCAATGGCTTTTATCAAGTGACAGCCAGGTATGGATTTATGGAAGAGCCGAATGTCGAGCACATCCTGCGTCGATGCTCGGAGTACCAGCTGGACTTCAAACCCATGGAGACCACCTTCTTCCTGGGCCGGGAGACGATATTGCCGACCAAGGGAGCCGGAATGAGTTTCTGGCGCGAACGGCTGTTCGCCTTCATGTCGCGAAATGCCCAGCAGGCCACCACCTTCTTCCGACTCCCAGCCAACCGCGTCGTCGAACTGGGCATGCAGGTGGAGATCTAGTTCAGATCACGGAGGCTATTTCCAGGACCTAACTGGCTGAGGTGGTCACCCGGCTCCTCCGCCCATGGGCAAGCGATGACCAATTCGGTGAACGTACGTTCACGAGTTTGGTCGTGAAGTGTGGGGAACTCGGCCCGCGTTGTGGTATTTGAGTCGCTCGGCCAGATCCTGGGTGAGTCCTACATAATAGGATCGTGGCTCCTCCACGGTTTCTAGAATGTAGACGTAATAAAACCCGGACACGGTGTTTGAGTCTCCTCGATTCCCGACGGATTAAGCTCCCCGTTCTTTCGCTGGCTTGCCAAGCCGTAGCATCCAATGGGCGTTCGACGAAGCCCGT
>JAEUHE010000248.1 GCA_016793885.1 Verrucomicrobiales bacterium | reverse complement strand
GGACCGCGCGGGGCACGGGCTTCCCGAGGTTGAGATGGCTGCCGCGCAGGTGCACCTGGAGGGTCTTCAGAATGTTGGTGGCCTCGGTTACCCCCATGGTGGACGGCAGTTCGATGGGGTTCGCTTCGAGTTTCTTCAGCTCCCCGCGCAGTTTCTCGATCAGGACCAAAGTGTTGGTGGGATATAGTTTCTCATGGTTGGCCGGCAGCGCGTTAGTCTTGGCGGTTGCCAGAATGGCTCGGTTGGCTTCGGTCACCAGATTGGTGAGAGCGAGTCTCTGCTCCTTGAGCTGCTGCTCGTAGTCCGTCTTGGCCCGTAAATCTTCCGGCCGCGCGACCACGGGCTCATGCCATTTGGCGATGGTTTTCAAATCATCCATCGTCTGGGTGCTCTTGAAGATGGCCGCCAGTGAGTAATAGTCCTCGGTGGCGATGGGATCGAACTTATGATCGTGACAGCGCGCGCAGCCGAAGGTGGCTCCCAGAAACGCACGGCCGAGGGTCTCGATCTGCTCATCGATGATATCCATCTCCATTTTCACCTTGTCAGGCTCCGCCAGGACCTTGGGGCCGATGCACAGGAAGCCGAGTGCGGAAAGGCGTTCGTGGCGGGTCGCTTGATCCTCGGTGGAGGGAAGGAGGTCTCCGGCCAGTTGCTCAATGAGGAACTGGTTGTAAGGTTTGTCTCGGTTGATGGAGTTGATCACGTAATCCCGGTAGCGCCAGGCATTACCGAAGGCCACATTCTCATCGAGGCCGTTAGAGTCTGCGTAGCGCGCCACGTCCAGCCAGTGGCGGCCCCAGCGGATGCCGTACTGCGGCGACTCGAGCAGTCGGTCGATGACCCTCGCGAACGCTCCGGGAGCCGAGTCGGCGAGGAATGTCGCTACTTCGGCGGGGGTGGGTGGAAGGCCGGTGAGGTCGAAGGTGGCCCGGCGGATCAGTGCTCGCCGGTCTGCCGGAGCGGCGGGTTCGATTCCCTTCTCCTCCAACTTGGCCAAGATGAAGGAATCGATGGGCGATTGGATCCAATCGCTGCGACGAACGGGCGGTAAGCTGGGTCTCGCCATGGGCTGAAAGGCCCAGAACTCCCGTCCTTTGGAAACGTCGAAGGTCGGCTTGGCTTGAAGTGCGTTGGTGGAGGATGCCTTTGCGGTGCCTGCGCCCTGTCCGCCAGCAAGGAAAACGATCCAGCCGACGGCCAAGAGCAGCCAGGTTTGCCCTGGCTCTCGAACTCGTCTCGTGATGGCTAGGAAAACGTGCATCGGGGATGGTTCGTCACGGCGATCCTCAGGATCCTTCTCCATTGAACGGAAAGGGTATCGATCATTCAATCACGAAGTTTTCATTCTTGAGCCGGGGGCGATGTGCGGCTTGCATGGGTTCCACCTAATTTCGAACACATGAATTCGGACCTTATTCAAACTTCTTTTGCTAAGTCCAGCTGCTCACGGCGGAAGTTTCTCCAGGGAGCAACGCTCGGCCTCGCGGCGGGTCTCTCGGGATGCATGACTTCGCGGTCTCAGCCTCTCAAGGGTTGGATCGATTCCCACGTCCACGTTTGGACTCCCGATCTCGCTTCGTATCCGATTCAAGCTCCGTTTCGGCCTGCCGATCTGGTTCCACCGAGCTTTACGCCTGAACAACTGCTGGCGTTTACGAGGCCGAACGGGGTAGGCCGGGTGGTGCTCATCCAGATGAGTTTCTACCGATTCGACAACCGTTATCTGTTGGACTCCATGCGACGCTATCCCGGTGTATTCTCCGGGGTGGGCGTTGTCGATGAGGCGGCCGTTGGCCTCGCCGGAGTGGTGCGCGACCTGTCGGGGCAGGGGGTGCGAGGGTTTCGGATTCACCCTGATCGGCGTGAGGTGGGGTCGTGGTTGGGCACGGAGGGGATGGCGACGCTTTGGCGGATGTGTGCGGATCTGGGGTTGGCGGTTTGCCCCTTGATCGGTCCCGACGCTCTGCCATTCATTGACCAGATGTGCGTTCGGTTTCCGCGCACGCGCGTGGTGATCGATCACTTTGCACGCATAGGTGTGGATGGACAGATTCGTCAGGAGTCACTCGACGTCCTGTGTCGCTTGGCTCGACACCGTAATGTCTCCATCAAGACCTCCGCGTTCTATGCTCTGGGCAAAAAGAGTTCCCCCTATCTGGATTTGGCGCCGATGATCCGCCAGGTGCGGGATGCTTTCGGTGCCCGGCGTTTGATGTGGGGGAGCGATTGCCCGTATCAGGTGGATCCTGGGCACAATTACACCGATTCCATCGCGCTCATACGGGATCGGTTGGATTTTCTGACCTTGGAGGATCGCGATTGGATGCTGCGGGGAACCGCGGAGAAGGTTTTCTTCAGCTGAGAGGGAGTGGTGAAAGGACGAGAGCAGCTGGAGCCTTGGATCGGGCTTTCAGCCCTTGTTGGTATTGCGCGTGTTCACCTGGGACTGTGGGCCCCAGGCTGGTAGAGGACGCGCCGTTGCCGCTCGGGTCCGATGGTCGGAATTCCACGAACATCCTAAGTTAGTGCCTTTTTGAGGACTGAAAGCAGCCGGGTCACGTCGTCCTCGGTATTGTAGCCGTGCAACGCGATTCGGATTCGCCCCGCATGGTGCATGACGTGGATCTGTTCCGCCGTCAGCGCGGCATGCAGAGCCGGTGTTTCTGGGTGCCTGAATGCCACGATCCCGGTGGGGAGATGGGCTTGATGCGGAGCCATGGGGGACAGGCCGAGTTCAACCAGTCCCGCATGGGTTTGCGCTACCAAGGGATCGGCATGGGCAGAGATGGCGGGTATCCCCACTCGGTCAAGGTAGCGCAAGGCGGCGTTGAGGGCATAGAGCGATACGAAATTTGGCATGCCCACGGAGAAACTGGCGGCACCGGATTTCGAGTCGGCTCGCTCGAAGCGATCGGCCTCAAAGGCGTTCGTCAAATGATACCACCCTCCGGCGGTGGTGGTCAGCCGGGCAGCTTGTTTCTGAGGGATTCCGACGATGCATCCGCCGTGAATGCCGAGGGTCCACTTGTGGGTGCTGGAGATGAGGATGTCGGCGTCGGCGCAGTCCAGGGTGACACGGCCTAGCGCCTGAGTCACGTCAACGGCCAAGACCGCATTGGGTGCCAGACGTCGGACGGCGTCGCGGACGGGTGCCCAGTCGATCCGAAATCCGTTGTAGAAACTGATTAGGGACACCTGGACGAGACGGGTGCGCTCGTTGAGTAAAGGAAGCAGACCGGCGAGTTTCAGAGCGCCGGCTTCTGACTTCCAAAGTTGCAGCGCTGGGTGGTGGCTGGACCTCAGCCATGGAGTGGTCCCCGCTGGAAAATCGATATCGGTCACGACTACCTCGTCACCTGGTTGCAGGCGGAGGGCGCTGGCGAGTAGATTGTATGCTTCCGAGCTACAGGAACAGAACGATACCTCGTTGAGCCCCAGCCCGATCGAGCGCGCGCTGATCTCACGGCAGGCTTCCACCTGGGCGAAATGGAAGTCGCGTCCTTTCATGCCGAGCTGCTTGTCCTGCCAGTATTGTTGAATGGCTTCGCCGACGCACTGAGGCGGAATGCTTTCCGCGGCAGTGTTGAGATAGGTCATGGATTCCAGCGCTGGGAAATCCTGTCGGCGGCGTTGATCGGTGAGCATGGCTGACCCGCACCTTAGAGAACCTTACTAGTGAGGACAAGGATGTCGTAGTCTCACATCGTTCGCTCTTCGGGTCTTCCTGAGACATTTTAATGGACCTCTCCTGGTCTTGAGCTCAACGTTCTCCCTACACGCCTATGTCCTACTCAAAAAAGTCGATCGTCTCGTCGTTCGTCTTGAGCCTGCTTGTTCTTCTTTCATCGGCCGACGCGCAGGACCGGGCATTCACTCGCACGGAAGATATTCTCTACGGGCGCGCCTTTGGCACCGCCTTGACCCTTGACCTCTTTCGGCCGGAGCAACCCAATGGACTAGGCGTGATTTATGTGGTGAGCGGCGGTTGGTATTCCGCTCATGAGTTTATCTCGAGCAAGGTCCTCCAGCCCTTGCTCAACCACGGGTATACCGTTTTCGCGGTTGTGCATGGCTCCAATCCGCGTTTTCAGATTCCTGAGATCGTGGAGCAGATGGAGCGGTCGGTTCGCTTTGTCCGTGCCAACGCGGCCAAGTATGGAGTGGATCCCGACCGTCTCGGGATCGCGGGTGGCAGCGCGGGAGGTCATCTCTCTCTCATGCTCGCCACGCGTGGCGGACCGGGTAAGCCGGATGCCAAGGATCCCGTCGATCGCCTCAGCAGCGCTGTGCAGGCTGCCGCTTGCTTTTTTCCTCCGACCGACTTCCTCAATTACGGAAAGCCGGGTGAGAGTGCAGTGGGAGAGGGAATTCTTAAGGACTACAAAAGCGCCTTCGGAAACGTGCCCGTCGAGGTTGAGGCGAAACGAAAGTTCGCCGAAAGTATCTCTCCCGTCTATTCGGTGAGGGCGGGGATTCCACCGATTTTTATCATCCACGGCGATGCTGATAAGCTGGTGCCGATCCAGCAGGCTCAGGTGTTTCTGGAGAAAGTGAAATCCGTCGGCGGAGTGGGCAAGCTCGACACTCGTGCTGGTCAGCAGCACGGCTGGAATCGGTGGGAGTCGGATGTTGGGCTCTTCGCCGCCTGGTTTGATGAGCACCTCAAGCCCGCTCGGAAGCCGTGATCCTTCGAGCCAGCTCTCATCGTCCTTCGCGATTCTTTTCGACGATCTGCGGGCGGAACTGGAAGAGTTGAGGGTCGACCGGATCCACCGTCACGCGCACCCAGTGCGCGTCGGGGTGTCCGAAGGTTTCCACGCGGGTGAAATGTTCCATGCGTCGCCGCTTCTGCGGGTGCAGGAGCGGCTTGTCGATGCGGAAATAGTGACTGTCACCGTGCACCAGCAGAACGGGACCTGCGAACGCGGCGGTCTCCAGCTGCAGCTCGTCCAGGAATGCATTGAAACCTCGTCGGATGGCATTGGTTCGCGCGACTTCAAATTGCGGATTGGCTTGGATGACGAGGACTACTCCGAGGTTGGTGTTGGCGGTGGCGCCGGCGAACGTGTCGGTCAGCCAGGCAAGATTGGCGGCATTTCGGAGCGGGTAGTCAGGTTCCCCGAAGTTGTTTCCGCCTCCCGGAAGGTTGAAGCCGGCGAAAAGCACTCGCTTGTGAGTCCACCGGATGTTTTCAGAGAACTCGCGGAACCGGTGGTTGCCGGAATGGGATTGGCGGACGACGGGCAAGGTTCTGGCTCCGAGACTCGAGGATCCCAGGCAGAAGACCGACCTCAACTGGGTCAGCCGCTCCAGCGGATCCATGGATCCCGCGCCCTCTCGCTTGCAATCGCACCATTCGTTGTCGCCGAACACATAGAAGAGCGGATGCTGGATGGTTTGGAACTGCTCGAAACGATTTCGGAAAACGGCGTCGGTGCAGGGGCTCGAGCCGCTTTTGATATCGCCGTCATGAACGACGAATTCGAGGCGGGCTCGGTTGAGATCTTCGATCAGGTGCGGGAAGTCATTGGTTTCTGCTTCGGGAGTGTAGGGCAAGTCTCCGATCAGAGCGAAGTCCCAGGTTGCGGCCGCCGCCTGCGGTTTGACGCATGGCACTGCCCACCACGTGGCGAGGAGGAGTAGGCCGAGCGACAGCAATCTGCGAGGCGATGGATCCAGCAACATGATGCAACTCTAGAATTCATCCCCCTGAGGAATCTAGGGAAATGAACCGGAGTTCTGAAGGGGGGCTGTCCGAGGACAGGGGAACGGCCAACTCGGGTTGGCTTTCCCTGTCTACAGCGACACGCGTGGTAACTTGATGTCTCCGGCGCGGTTGATGGCGCCAAAGGCGTAAAGCAGCCAGACCACGACACAAATCACAACGACGACGTTGAGGATTTGCTTAATCTTTCCGTCCATGGGGATGTAGTTATTGACCAACCACAGCAGTACGCCTACGACGATCAGGGTGAGAATCAGAGAGATTAGGGACATGAGCTGCCTTGCGTTGGACGGATCAGTGAAGTGTTCATCGGGGCTCATTATGCCTTGGCGTCTGTGTTCGCCCATGGGGTCTTTCCCCCATCTTGGGGATGGAGGACGGAGCGCCGACTCTTCTCATGACGGCTCCTACACCGCTGAATTGTAGGAGGCGAGGTGACGAGACCCGGGTAGCTTCTCACGGCTAGGGAATCCATCCCCAGCGAATCCGCTTGCCTCGGATGCGGATTCGCGAGAAATATAAGCCTCCCGACGGTGATCGCTGCGTTTCCGAGGTGGACGAGCGATGAATCATCGTGTAAAAGATTCAGTATCAACGGTTGGAAGGGTGGCTGAGTGGTTGAAGGCACCTGACTCGAAATCAGACGTAGTCGCAAGGCTACCGTGGGTTCAAATCCCACCCCTTCCGCCAACCCTTCAAAAACCCCTCTTTTCCTCGGAAATCCTCACTTTTCGACTTCGTCTAAGCTCGCTGACTGTCAGCGGACTGTATGTAACCGCTTGGACTGGCAAAGGTCGGAAACAGTCGCCAACAGCGGAAAAATAACTCCACAACCTTCCGACCACTTACAAGGCAGACGAATGAAAACCGACATCGAAACCATCATCAAAAACCAGATCCACGGCCAGGACCTCGCCTTCCTGGCTGGCACTTATCCCACCAACCGTTTCGGGGGATCCGACGGCGATTACCTGGCGATGGCGTTAGACGATCAAGGACGGGTCCACCGGTTCGCCGGCGCGGGCGACAATTTGAAATCAGAAATCGTGAAGACTGCGACCTCGGCGCTTGCCACCTGGCGAAAGATCGTCGACGACCCCTGGCACGGATTTGAATCTTGCTGGGAGACTACTGAACGCTTCCTGATGGATATCGGCCGGCGCTCATCAGAGGAGCCCCAGGAAGCCCAGGAATGGGAGCCGGCGGGCACCCAGGACCATCAAGCGGCCGTCGAGGCCTCATGCCGCCGGCAGGGCGTCCGAATCGTTCTAGGGACGGACGCCGGCGCTTACTACGAGGCTTTGGCGGTCGACCAGGACGGGCAGGCTTACCTAGTCGCCTCGACTACCGACGGCGGCGCGCTATCAACTCGCCTGGATCCGCGGGAAGCCTTCTCCACCTGGCAACGCATTCTTGAGGCGGGGGACTTCCAATCGCGCAACGACGGTGTCGAAGCTTTCCTGATCGGGCAGGGGAGGAAGAGCGCGGCTTTGATGAAAGCAGCCTAGTAGAACCTGGAACCAATCAAACCGCCCTGGGGAAACCTGGAGCGGTTTTTTTGTTGCAATGGTCCAAAGTTGTTCGAAGTGTAGCTGTATCGAAAAGGACACAGCTAAGACTCATGCAAAAACGTAAACTACAGGTTTTTGTTTCCTCGACTTACCTTGACTTGATTGAAGAGCGTCAAGCCGCCGTCGAGGCGATCCTCACGGCGGGTCACATCCCAGCCGGAATGGAGCTGTTCGCGGCGGGCGATGAAGAGCAGATGAAGCTTATCAGGCGTTGGATTGATGAATCAGACGTCTACCTGTTAATCATCGGAACGCGATATGGTTCGATTGATCAAGGATCGAATAAATCCTACACAGAGCTTGAGTACGACTATGCGGTGGCGCAATCCAAGAGACATTTCGTACTTGTCGTTTCAGATACTGCCGCAGATAAGCGCAAATCGAAGAAGGCAAACAGAGAAGAGAACAATCCTACCAAGTTGCGGGAGTTTATCGTCAAGGCCAAGCAAGGCAGAATCGTGCGTGAGTGGTCGGATGTTAAGGACATACAGCTACGGGTGATACAGACCCTTTCCACCCTGGATTCGGATCCGACTTTAAAAGGGTGGATCAGGGCTGATAGCTCGGTAGACCTTCCCAAATTGGCCACCGAATTATCGGCGCTCGGCAAAGAAAATCGAGAGCTCAGGGAAGAGGTCGCGAAGTTGAGACTAACAAAAGCCGAATTTGTAGGTTGGGACTACGAGCACCTGAAACAGAAGCTTCTAGGGATGAAAGTTTCGAGAGTGGACGGTGAAAACCACTCGGACACTGACCCAATCTTGAAAAGAGCTTGCAGGGATCTTAGGCCTATTGTCGGTCCAGAAAGCCCTCTGACCCTGCTTCATCTCCTTTTATACGCTCGGTTCGATAACATCCTAAACGCTGATCTGCAAATGGAGTCCGACAGTCAAATTGAACCAGGACACGAGCTGGTCGCTATGGGCCTAATGATTGATAAGCGCGAAGGATATGCTCTGAGCGAGACGGGCGCGAGGTTCGTTAATCAAATTCTTCAGGAAGCGGAAAGCGCTTTCCCATATGGAGGAGAGTCAGAAGAGCAAACCAATGTTCCCAATGAGGAAGCTTAGAGCAAAAACGCGGTAGACTCGGTTCAAGAGTTCCTCCTGACAACAGTCATCACCGCTCGCCGGGAGCGGTTGGAGGCAGCAGGCAAATGTTGAGGGACTTTGAGAACCTGGCGCCAGCGTTGTAACACTCAAATCGAACCAAGGAAGCCTGTGGCGGTTTTTTGTTGCCCGAGTGGAGCAGAGAATATATCGATTAAGCTTCTCCAAATGGTAACGCCAAGACGTATGACCGCCCACATCTTCATTTCAACAAAACGATCCTTCGCCACACTCCTGATCAGCCTGATTGTTCACGCGATGGTTGAGACCAAGTGCGTTTCTGCTCCACTCAGTATAGCTGCCTGGGGAAATAACTCACAGGGGCAGCTTTCGATACCGGCCGACCTGGTCGACCCGATTGCGGTCGCGCTCGGGGGAAGTCACACCTTAGCTCTCTCCCGCGACGGCACAGTGAGAGCCTGGGGAGTCTCCGGAAATGGGCAGACCAGCGTGCCAGGGAGCCTCACCGACGTTGTTGCAATCTCCGCAGGCAGCGCCCATAGCGTCGCATTGAGGCGATCCGGTGTGGTGGTATCTTGGGGTTTTAGCGGATACGGCCTAACGTCGCAGTCAGCTTCGGGCATTACAGCCATTTCCGCTGGGGGGTTCCATACGATAGCTCTCCGACAGGATGGGAGCGTGGTTTGTTGGGGTAGAAATGATTCAGGAGAAGCAAACCCTCCTGAAGGACTCCATGGAGTTGCTGGCATCGCCGCGGGCGGTTCGCATAGTTTGGCACTCAAAAAGGAAGGCACCGTAGTGGCTTGGGGGGCTAGCACTTTTGGTGCGATTTCGGTGCCGGTTGGGCTGAGGGATGTCAAAGCGATCGCCGCTGGCGGCAATCATTCAGTCGCCCTCAAAACCAATGGCAAGGTGGTGTGCTGGGGCTGGGACGATCAGGGACAAACAAGAGTTCCCCAAGATTTGGGGGAGGTTATAGCTATCGCCGCGGGCGAGAATCACACCGTCGCCCTGTTGGTGGATGGCACGGTCAGGGTTTGGGGCGCGAACGGAAGCGAACTGGTGAAGCCCCCAGGTGGCCTGTTCGGCGTCCAGGCGATCACAGCTAAGGGCTCGGGAACAATGGCACTCTTCAGTACCAGAATTCATCGCGCCACAGCTGAGGCGGACATCGTGAATGGCTTCGTCGTTGGTATCGAGCTCATAGATAGGGGATACGGCTACACGAATGCCCCGAGGATCGATATCATCGGCGGCGGTGGAACCGGAGCTAGTGCAAGCGCCACAGTAGAGAACGGCGTCGTGACAGCCATTAGGGTGACAAACGCGGGGATCGGATATACAAACGCGCCCACCATCCGGATCCCAACACCTGCGAAGCCGCCTGCCCTTGCCATTCGCGTGAAGCAGGTCGAAGTGGATCTTGAACTGACTCTTGGCAGTGAATATCAGTTGCTAACATCTAGCGATTTAAGAAATTGGGTTCCTGTTGGTGGGACCTTCATCGCTGAAACAGAACAATTGACGAAGGGCTTCGATACCTCCGAAACGGGACTGTATTTCCGAATTGTTCAGATCAAGTAGACTGGTCGTGCTTTCATTGCGGAGGCTTGAGGAGCCTTTGAATGCTCAGGTTTCAGTTACAGACCCCATCCGTTGCGCCTTATAACGGTCATGACCGGGAAGCCAAGGGTAGTGTCGATACCGCTGGGAGCGGTGCCAGCTATTGAGTTCCCATCGCAGGACAAGGATTCACGAAAGTAAGGCCGGGGCACCCATGATGCCAGTCATGACCACCCCGGCCTAAGACAGTGCCCTGGAAGAAACCAACTGGGTCCGAAACCAGTTGGGTAAAAGACCCAGGACACCGACCGCGCTCCAAGGAACGGCCACCACAGCCGTTCTCTCGGTTCTCGAAACCTCCCCCCACACGCTATGCCTGCAATGTGGAGGGAGAAATCCAGCCTTACCCGTTGGTAAGGATGCAAGTGGCCCCAACCCGGTTCGCCGTGGTGTAGACCAAGGACCAGCTTGCGAATGCAGAAAGCTCCGCGTTGGTTGCAGACTGGCCGGCGGGGGTGCCGGTCCATCGCATTCCGTTCAAGTGGAGAACGAAGCGGGTCCGGTCGTAAATCACCTCGTTGTTCTTCGGACGAACCTTGTCCAACTGCAACGAAGCAACGTCGATTGCGTCCCCGAGCTGCGGCTTTTCGCCGTAAGCAAGAATGCGAGGCCCGAGGAGGTATGTTTCGTAGACGAACCCGGCACCCGTTCCGGCGCGCACCAGCAAATCCGACACGAAGTGCCTACCTGGACGAGCTGCATAAAAAAGCGGGATTGGGGGAGGGACGCTACCCGAATCTCCTCATCGCTGCGGGCGTCGCCAAGCTCCTCGACAAACTGCCGGAGGTGTTGAACGAGAAGCAGAAAAGAGCCAAGGTACTTAACCTGATGGCGGAGTTAGCTCGCAATGGAAGAATAGAGAACCGGGGTAGCCGGGGACAGGCGGCGTGGCATACAGTGGGCAAGTCGACTGTTTAACAAAGCTAACCCGTGATCGAACCATGTTAAAATCTAGATCGGTGCGTGCAAGTCGTTGATTATAAAGGATTTTTTGTTTAATTTCTGTTGGAAGTAGCCATTTAACAAAGGTCTAAACAAAGCTCGGCCTGTTGTGGGGAGACGGAATACTGAGCACTACCGACTCGGTCTTCACCAGGACGAGCGAGTGGTCTCGTTGGCCAGAGTCAGGATCCAGGTTACAGCATACGCGCTGGGGCTTTGGGCTACCGGACGATAGCGCTTGGGCTCTCGGCGACGCGGCTTAGTTGCAAACCTGATCACTCTTAGCCTATCAGGGCTCGAGTGGAGATCAGCACCATAAACCTCGTCGGACCGCTACGCGGTTAAATCTCACCCTAACTCGCGGCGTATGGCGCCATCCTTCCGCTCAGCCACGTCCCTCAATCACGTCCTCGCTCTCAAGCGCTCCCAAGCATTGTGCATTGAAACCCCACCCTGGATCTGCGAGTGTGTTGCATCCTATGTGGTCCTGAGGAGCAATCCGTCGATCCGAGTTGTGAAAGCGCTGCTATTAGCCTCCGCCTTGTTTCGGTCCCAGTTGCTGGTCGCACTGGGCCAAGGTTCGTTGACCTATCAAACGACGGGAGGTGTCGGGAAGGAAAAGTATCTTGTCGTCCCGGGCGCGTCGTTAACGCTGCTGATCAATTGGGACTTCATGACCCCAGCGGACCTTGCCGGTTTTCCAAAAATCGAAGGTTCCGGGTTTTACGCCGAGCTATGGTGGGCCCCGGGACAGGGACAAACGGAATCCTCTCTGCAACCTGTCCCCGGATCTCTTGTTACTTTCCGAACCGGTGCGACGGCCGGTTTGATCCAAGGCAAATCCAAGTTGGAGATCCCGGACCAATATGGAGGGGACTCCGTGACCCTCCAGCTTCGGGTTTGGGACAATCGAGGACAAAGAGTCGCGACATGGACGGAGGCGGAGATGAGCCCTGCCGACCACGGAAGATCCAACCTTTTCGATTGGCAACTTTCCGGGCTTGATCGCTCCGGAAACTCGGTGGTGGGTTCAGGAAACATTGCCGCTGGGCTCCACAGGTTTTACTGGTTTGTGCCCGAGCCCTCCTCCTTGACCATTGGTTCGTTAGGAGCGATCTCACTTCTCCTCATGGGCGTTTGTGCTCGGAAACGGCTTTAAGTCTAAAAAGGGAATTGAATGGCCCACGGAACACGCAGAACACACGGAGCCGAGGGGGGGTGGAGAAAACAAAGTACCCCCCAAAAAAGGGACCCATTTCGGTCTTCAGGATCTTCACAAACTTGTTGGCCATCCGCCTGATCCGCGTGATCCGCCGGCAACCTGGTCAGGGCGTGGCGGCGATGGCGATCACGCTGCGGTAAACGAATTCAACAAATTTGCCCATACCCTCGATGTGGATGCGCTCGTCGTTTCCGTGTACCCTGGATGAGTCTTCCTCGGCGATGAGGGATCCTAGACCGTAGGCGTGAACACCTTTCTCCCGGAGTTGAGCGGAGTCAGTGGCTCCGGTAAGCATCGTTGGTAGTGTCACGGCACCTGGGAACATCTGCTGCTGCACCTTCTCCAAGGTTTTGAACATTTCGGTCTGGATGCTCGAGGGCTGAGCCGGCTTGCGGCTTCCTGGTTCGGCGAGGGTGATCTCGATGGCCGGATCGTTGATGATCCGTTTCAGGGTCGCGATGAACTCTTCCACATTCTCATCGGGAAGCCAGCGAACATCCAACGTGGCCGTGGCATCCGCTGGAATCACGTTATAACGGAAACCGGAGCGGATGATGTTGGGGGAAATCGAGGTCCGCAGCATTGAATTGTAGCCGGGATGACTGGCTCTCAGCTTATCCTGAACCAAGCTCCCGATCGCCGGATCTTCCAAATTCCGATACAGGAACGCCTCGTTGGGAGGGCTGATTCGGGCCAGCCGATCGAAGAATGTCCGGGTCGTCTCGTTGAGTCGCATGGGTGGCTGCCACTCCCCGACTTTGGCGACGGCGCTGCACAGATGCACGATGGCGTTGTCCACTCGCGGTCGGGAGCCATGTCCGCTCACGCCTTTGGCGGATAGAAAGACCAGTCGTGGCACCTTCTCGGTGGTGGCGACCCCCACATATTGAACCACCCCGTTGGTGGTGACCATCGAGCCGCCTTCGTTCAAGGCGAACTCGCAGTCGATCTTATCCCAGTGCTTGGCCACCATGAAATCGATGCCTTCCGTGGGACTTCCTTCCTCCGCCGCTTCGGCCAGAAAGATGACATCGCGCTCCAAGGTGACTCCCAACCGTTTCAACATCCGAAACACCTGGAAACAAACGGCGGTCATGCCTTTGTCATCCAGCGCTCCGCGCCCGTAGATGTAGCCGTCCTGTATCACTCCCGCGAAGGGATCCACCGTCCACTTCTTCGATTCCACGCCCACGACATCCGTATGTCCCATGAGCAGGAGCGGACGCTTTTTGCCGTTGCCCCGGATCCGTGCCACCAGATTGCCTCGCCCTGGGGCTTTCTCCAGAATCTCGGAGGGTATACCGTCCTGATCGAGGAGGGATTTGAGATAAGCGGCCGCTTTGGTTTCGTTGCCGGGCGGATTGGTGGTGTCGATTCGAATCAGGCCGACGAGCGTCGATACGGTCTCGTTGCGCACGGATTCGAAATCGGGATCGGCACCGCTCGAGCGGCTTCCCGGGGACAGGAGGGCAGCGAGAAGGAGTGAGAGGTGGAGGATTCGGTTCATCTTGCTCATACCAGTGTCGTCGCGTTTAGTGGAGGCCGTTCGGGGAGACCTTATAGGCGGGAGCGTGCGGGGTTTACCTCAAGAATGGCCAGCTTAAAATACCCCAGCATCTGGCCTCGCCGGGCCGTGCGCGGTATGGTGGCTTGAGAAGAAACGCCGCGTCGGTGGACTCGAGCGGCTGCGGATGGGAACGAGAGTTCTGAGACGACTTTGATACCGATCCTGAGTTGCTTAGCGAGACTGGACGCCGTGGCACGGGAGTTATCTAAAAGGCCCGTCCATCGGGTTTGAATGGGATCGTGCAGTAAATGTGGGTTTCGGCTTTTAGCGGTCGCACGAGAGGGCTACTTCTCGTCGTGCCCTGAGTCCTTTTGCAGACAGATTCTACTTTCCAGTGCTGCGCTTTGGAGATAATTTTGTGACATGTATTTCCTAGAGGGGGAGCCGTCAGGCGCATCGAACGATCTCGCGGTAAAATCGCTCGACTTAGTCCATTTGAACCCGGAACTGCCCTCTCTTGTAGCGAGTTCAGCGTGGGTGCCCGACCTGGGACTGACCTTTCTCCGCTGGTTCTTGAGCCTGAACCTCCGACTTGTTATATTTTCGTATGGATTGGTCGCTTTTTCATCAGTGCTTTGGGCGCAGGGTGTAGAGGATTTTGTTCCGCCAGTCACCGGAGACGTACTCACCGTTATCGAGCAGGCTGACGGTAAAGTGTTGGTGGGTGGTAGCTTCAGTCTACATGGGGATTCCGTCTCGAGCTCTATCGCGAGATTTCATCGCAACGGGGAGATTGACACCACCTTCCGGGTCACTCGAGGCGGCCGGGTTGTAGCGCTCCACGCGATGCCTGATGGGAAGACCCTGGTTGGAGGATTGTTTAACAGCCTTGGGGGAGTTGCTCGGGCGAACCTTGGGAAACTGATGCCGAATGGCGAGGTCGATTCCAGCTTCAATGCGACCACGGATAATATCGTGATGGGCCTCCTGCCGATGGAGGATGGGCGCATTATGGTTGTCGGGCAGTTTACCATCCTGAATAGCACGCGACGCCATTTGGTCGCGCGGATTCTGCGAGATGGCAAACTAGATTCCACATTTGATCCGGGGGAGTGGACCGGGGCATTGCATGGCAATTATGCAAATAGTGTGGTCGTCCTGGCCGATAGTTCGGTGATCGTTGCGGGAGATTTTCGTGGTCCTTTGTCTGAGGACTGGGACTACCTCATGCGTTTCGATGCGAGCGGCCGTCGGGACGTCACGTTCCGTGCTCGGGTGGACAACCCGGTGATCAGCATGAGGCTACAGTGGGATGGAGCCCTCCTGCTTGGCGGGGCTTTCAGGTCGCTGAACGGTCATCCGCAGTCATTCTTTGGTAGGTTCACTCCTTCGGGTGAGGTGGATGAGACCTTTCGTCCAGATATTGGTGGCCCGGTCATTTCCATTGGGGAGTACTCTGATGGTCGGATCCCGTTTGTGGGGCCTCGAGGCCTGGAAATTCTTCCGAACCCATTGCCAGTGGCTGGGGCGTTCCCCGTGGGCGAGCCGGATCCCAAACCCATTCCCCAAGCCCTTAATCGTTTCAGCGCCACTCTGCTGGGGGGGATTGCTCAGACTCCCAAGCCAGGCCACCTGGTTGAGTATGATGGAGCCAAGATAAGCTGGTCGTTGTCTGGAGCCACGCCGATACTGGAACGAACCCTGTTCCAATACACGACGAATGGGAACAACTGGATCGATGTTGGCAAGGGAATGCGGCAGGTCCGGACGCCACCATCCCCTCCCGAACAAGTCTGGAGTCTTGATGGTGCTGTGGTGCCCACCAATGCCTCCATCCGTGCATTGGGGGTGAGTCTGGGGGGGACGTACAATGGATCTGGCAGCCTGATCGGCGTTACAGCTGGACCTCCCATCACCAGGGAACAACCCACGCATGCAACGAATGTATTTCGCAGTCAAGCTACCTTCACGGCAGTTATCGATGGCATAGCTCCCGTGAGCTATCGGTGGTATAAAGACGGAGCACCCTTGTCGGACGACGAACACTTCAGCGGGACTGGAACTCCTACCCTTACCATCGATCAGGTGACAATAGCGGACGAGGGGGGATACTTTTTGTGGGCATATAACGGGCTTGGGGCTATCAGCACCCTCGCGGCTGAGTTGACTGTGATCGACCCGCGAATCGTCCAGGAGCCTGCCTCCATCTGGGTTGATCGAGGAAGCTCTAACTCTTTCGTGGTGCAAGCAGTGGGCTCGCAGCTGCGCTATCAGTGGTACAAGAAAAACGAGGCCATCCCGGCGGCTGTCGAACCTACCCTGAGCTTTAGCGGTGTTTCCGTCAGCGACTCGGGCGATTACTCCGTTGTGGTCTACAATGATACGCGGAGCGTCACCAGCCGAGTTGCCTCGCTTACGGTCAATATCCTCACCACCTCCGCCTCTTTTCGCCCAGCGATCAATCGGGAAATTCTGGCTATGGCCATTCAACCCGACGGTAAAATGCTGCTGGGTGGTGCGCCCGGTGCAGACGGAGTGGCGATACAGCGACTGAATCCGGATGGTTCAATCGATGCTGATTTTGGGGTTAGAGCCGATCAAAAAGTCACGTCGTTGCTGGTTCGGAGAGATGGTCGATTTCTTGCCGGGGGGGCTTTTAGGCAAGTGGGGGGAAAAGCGCGCTCGTTTCTTGTTGGCCTCTGGCCCAATGGCCAAATTGACGATTCTTTTCAGGTCTCGACCGATGGACCTGTGAATGCGTTTCTGTCTGAGGTTTCGGGTGATTTCATTATGGCGGGAGGCTTCGCCCACGTGAACACGCTGCCTCGGGGAGGCATGGCCCGCATTCTGAGCGAAAACCGGCTGGATGAGAGTTTTACTCCAGTCGTTTCCGGGTCTATTTTCGCAATGGCGCAACAGGCCGATGGTAGAATAGTCATGAGCGGCAATTTCACGAAAGTGAACGAAGTGGATAGACCTCGGCTGGCACGCATCACTCCGGGAGGCGCTCTCGATGAGGATTTTAATCCTGGGGCGAACGGCTCCGTATTCTGCCTGGCCATACAGCCGGACGGGAGCATTTGTGTCGGAGGATCCTTCAGTCAACTTGCGGGAATGTCCGTGCAGAACCTGGGACGGATTAGATCTGATGGAAGTGCCGATACCCGCTTTGACCCGCGGTTTAGCCAGCGGGTCACAGCTCTCGCGCTGCGGGTGAATGGACGCATTGTCGTGGGTGGCGACTTTCAGACTGTCAACCGGATCGGGGTGGCGGGGCTCGCTCAACTGAATGCTGATGGAACTCTGGACCAAAGCTTTAGAACCGGCAGCCAATTTGGCGTGCCGTGTTTCATGCTACACCGCGACGGTTCGATCCTGGCGAGTGGATCGTTTGTTCTGCCGGGAGAAGCCTCCCGGCTGACGATGGTTCGTTTGGTTTGGGATCGAACCGTGGAGCCGCAGTTCACAGTGAGCGGGTTGCGTAGTAGCTGGCGCTGGCTTGGACCAGCACCATTGGTTAGCCAAGCTCACTTTCTTCAGTTGGAGCCGGGGTCGTCGGTGGGGAATTTGCTTTCTGGGACGTTATATCACCCTTTCTCCGAGGACCTCGGTTATGCCGAGTGGGAGCAACCATTAACCAGCGACATCACTCGTGGCACTCTCGGCGCAGTCTCCTTCCAACGGGCCGGAAGCCAAAATTCATCCAGCTCGCCGATAATTGACTACTACGGAGCTCCGGCAATGCTCAGCTATTTTCCCGGTCTCGCGGTCACCAACGACGCGGGAGGCACACGTCGACTTGGAGTTGAGGTGAGTGGAACGGAGCCATTTGGATTCATGTGGCTAAAGGATGGTATTGCGCTTCCGGATTTCGGTCGGATCGATGGCCTGAGAACCTCTACTCTCACTTTGAAGGATCTGCTCGCAGGCGATGCCGGCGTCTATAGTGTGCGGGTAAGCAATGTGTTTGGCATGATAACCCAGGAGATTGCTCAGGTTCAGGTGTTCGAACCTGTCATAATCCATTCACCCATCAGTCGTTCGGCGGACTTTGGCGATCGAGTCTCTGTAGAGGTGGTAGCGAAGGGGACGGATCTGAGTTTCCAGTGGTGGAAGGATGCGCAACCGATCCCCGGAGCTACGGGCTCTTCTCTTCTGCTTCCTGCGTTTTCCTTGGTTGATGAGGGATCCTATCTTGTGACTGTGAGCAACCGATTTGGCCTAGCGACTAGCCAGGCGGCCATCCTCTCTGTCAATACCGCCATGGCGGACGACGCGTTTGGGACAGATCGCTCCCGATCTCTGGCAGCTGTCGTCCTCCAGCCGGATGGGAAGATTCTGGTCGGTGGTAGCGGTGTGGGCACGAACGGGGTCAGCCGTCCTCCGCTGGAGAGATTTAGAACCGATGGAACCCTGGATCCAGATTTTCGATTCTCGGCTAACGGGTTGGTCCAAACAGTCGTTGTGCGCGCTGACGGATCGATGCTCATCGGTGGTTCCTTCACCGTTGTCAATGGTGAGCCTCGTCAGCGAGTGGCGCGGCTCCTGGCTGATGGAAGTTTGGATCCTCATTTCGTCGTTCCCGTCGGGGAGGATGCTACGGACCAAGTTCTGGCCATTCTGGCTCGACCGGATGGGGGGATTTTACTGGGAGGGCAGTTCCGGACCGTTGGTGGTGTGGCGCGGACAAATCTCGCTCTCGTGAGCTCGGCGGGGCAATTGCAGGCTGAGTTCAACACTCCCTTTGTGGGAGCCCTCGGAGCGCGCGTCGGTTGTCTAGCGGTCCAGGAGGATGGTCAAGTCTTGGTAGGGGGAAGCTTCGGCCTGGTGGGAGAATTGTTCCGCAGCAACCTGGCCAGACTTCGGTCCGATGGTGTTCTCGATACTTCCTTTTCGAGCAATCCGGACGGGGAGGTTCGATCGATCGTGGTGCAGCCAGACGGCCAGATCTTGATCGGAGGACTCTTTCGTTCAGTGAGCTCCCGAGGACGGAACCGATTGGCGCGTTTGTTTCCCAACGGGGCAGCGGACGATAGCTTCGCCCCGGAGATTCGGCTGATCAACAATCTGATCGTCTCATCGATTGCGCTGCAGACCGATGGAAAAATCGTGTTTGGCGGCCGCTTCGAAACGGTGAACGGGGTGTCGCGAACTAACCTGGCCCGGCTTTTTGGTGACGGTCGAGTCGATCCATTGTTTAGGCCTGAATCGTTGGGCAGAGTGAATGCTATAGCTCTCGACAATCGTGGAGGCTATTTGCTGGCGTGCCAGACCCCTCGTACCACAGCGTCGGCGGTATCCACTTTGGTACGACTGCGGTCGAGCGAAGTCATCCAGGACGCTTTGAGTTGTGCGAACGGGTTGTTGAGTTGGGAGCGCAGTGGTCGACTTCCCGAAATCGAGAGGGTGGAGATGGACGTAACCACCAACGGGGTTTCGTGGCTTTCGCTAGGGTCGGCGTTGCGAGGTTCGAACGCCTGGAAGCTGGCCAGTTCTCCCAGCCTGACGGGAGTGGTGAGGGCGCGAGGTTGGGTTTCTAGCGGGAATCCAGGCAGCGATGCTTGGTTTGTGGAAGCCTATTGTCGCTTGGCGGCTAGCGATCCGCCCACGCTCGAAGGCGCTCTGGCCGGTGGAACTATTCGACTAGTCTTCAAAGGCGTTAAGGGCCAAGTCGTGGTCGTCGAGTCCGCACGCCGTCTTGACTTGGAGCATTGGACTCCTTTGACGACGAACATCGTGGCCGAATTGCCCCTGATTTTGGAGGGTATCGACTCCTCCGTCGAACCTTGGCAATTCTACCGGGCCAAGCTCTGGCCCTAGCAGTCCGGCGGACTTGGACTCTCGCTTTACGGATTTGGAACAACCCTGAAGAACCGCCGCTCCTGTGGGCGCAGATCGATCTGCCAAATGATCAAGCCCAGCGGACTTGAGTCGACCTTTTCTGTTTGCCACACGACCAAGTTTTCCGACCATTGAAGCTCATAAGCTGCATAGGGTTCGCCAGTGAAGGCTAGCCGCATCAGGTGGGGAGCCCACCGGGTTGAGGTGAGATGAGTTTCCTTAACGTCCTGAACTGGCGTTACCTCAATTCGAACAGTTCCCGGAGTCGATTGGGTTGAGCCGTCCAGCGCGATAAATGAGAATTCGTCATGCCCAAAAAAATTGTGAGCAGGCGTGTAGACCATCGCCGGGGGTTGTCCGCTGAGAAGCCCATGCAGCGGATACTTTGCTATCTGGAAATTCAAAGAATCGCCGTCAATGTCCGTTCCGGACAGATCCACTGCGATCGGTCGGTCCTCTCTTGTCAGATACGACTTCGCTTCGGTTACCGGTGCATCGTTCGTTGGGAGAACTTCGACTTGGATGGATGCAACAGTTCGGCCGAAATCTAAATCCGTCGCGATCAAGTCAATCACGGCGTGACCGATTTGATCCTGTCGGCTCTTAAGACGCAGGCTTCTTTTAACCCCGGTCCCGGAGATCAGCAGTTCATCGTCTGAGATGAGTTGTGGGTTGCTTGAAACAGCTCTCACCTGAATGTTTGTCGGATCCGTTTCTTGATCGAAAACGTTGAACGCCATCTCCGCGGATGAAAAGTCTTCGAGCAAGGAGAGGTTCTTCACGCCCTGGATGGAGCACGGATGGGTCACCTTGAAGGATTTCTCCTCGGAAAAGGCGGAGCTGGCGAAGCCATTGTCGATCGCTTGCACCGACCAGTAGTAGGTCTGGCCCGGTGTGAGGTTTCTAATCGTGTAGTCGGTGCGAGAGCCAGCATTCCCAGGGCGAGCTACCTTCCGTGTGCCTGAGGGGAGTGACATCGGATTCAGGATGTCTTGCGCTCCGGGGCGTGTTCCCATTCTCACATTGTAGGTCAAGCCGCCCTGTTGTTCGGAGTCGAAAGAAGCGGCCCAAGAAAGTTTGATGGTATCCTCGCTCTTCAAGCCATCTGGATGGGATGGAATCGTCGGTGGAGTATTCGAAACGGTGGCAGTATTCTTCAGGAGCCGTAACGTTGGCAGTACTTCCATCGGCGAACCTGAGATGACGAGGTCTAGATCGCCGTCACGGTCGTAATCACCTACGGCGACCTGAGTCGAGGTGAGAACGGGCAGCCCCGTCGGTTGGAGTATCCAATTACCACTACCTGAGTTCAGCCACAGCTCGGTCGATTCTACCAAGCTGCTGCCTCCTGGCGGAAATGACAATCCCATCATGAGCACATCGGTGAAGCCATTGTTGTCAAAGTCTCCTACGCTCGCGCTGCCAAGATTCCTTGTCAGCTGGATGCCCTGAGCAGTAAATCCGCCCGGCGCACTATTTGTCCGAAGTTCGGTCCTGGCGTTCACATAATCAACGAGTAGAAGGTCTATGGAATTATCGTTGTTGGAGTCAAACCACGCTCCGCGTAGGTTAGGCATCATGGAGATGTGAGTAGGCGCGTCAAAAACTCCGCGGCCGTCGTTATGGTAGAGAAAGGCTCCATCGCTTCCTGACAGCTGCGAGGTCCCTGCCGTGAATAGATCCAGGTAACCGTCCCCGTCGTAATCGACCATCTTGATGTTGCCGGAGTACTGTTGGATCAAGGGGATGTCGAGCTTCCGGAAGCTTTGTCGCTTCACATTTTCGTACAGGGCGGTTAAGCGTCCTGTCGCGCTAGAGGTGGTGCCTACCATAGCGATGTCCTGGTCGCCGTCATTGTCAAAGTCTCCCCAGATGGCTTGGCCGTCATACAAAACTGGCAGTTCGAAAACTTTGGTGAAGCCGCTGCCTGCCGCATTGCGGTAAACGTGGGAAGCATTCTTGGAGTTAAGCCCGGTAAGGATTAGGTCTAGATATCCATCGTTATTGTAGTCACCCCACTGAACACTGCCGCTGCGGGCTGGCTCGATCGCCATGTCTAACTGTTCGAAGTTCCCGTTTCCAAGGTTGCGGTAGATGTAGGTCGAGTTGCCATTCGCAGGGTTGGCTCCGCTCACTACCAGGTCGAGGTCGCCGTCATTGTCGATATCTCCGAAATCCACCGCGCCAAAAATACTGGGATTTAAGAACGAAATAGGCGTGACATCCTCGAAGTCGAGTCCACCTAGAGCCAGATACTTTATCATCAGGCTGGTGGCGAGTGCTACCTGGATCCCTTGTCTCCTTGGATTCTTCATCTCGTTATGGAATATACCGGTTGGCATCTCGGGAAACAATTGCAAACTGGCGTTGTGGCATCCCTTGGGTGTGATTGTTTCGGGCTGAGGGCGGCAGAGATTCCCGACTTCGTTAGTGCTGAAAGGCTGCCGAGGGCTGCAGCGCTCCAAATGTCGATCCGGCCGGGAGTTAAATCCGGGCTGGGAGCATCGAGCTGCCGCAGGGAAACGCTTGATTAGGATTGTTCCCACGAATCCGCGATTGGCAGCGACGGGGGATCTATGCCATATCCACCGCATGCGATTCCGATCTCTGCCCTTTGCCGCGGGAGTTTGGTTCCTGACCGGCTGCCACTCGACGGAGACAGCCGTGCCTTCGGCTGGCCCGGCCACGGTTTCCGTGACATCGACTTCGGCCTCCCGAGTGGGGGCTACCATCCCTGGTCCGAAAACCGACGGCTCTGTGCTCCTGCCCAATCAGTGGTCTCTGCGTCCCGAGGGAAAGCAGATCCAAGTCGGTGACTTTCCCTCGAACATCGCGCTACATCCGGAGGGGAAGTATGCCGCGGTTTTGCATTGCGGCTATGGTCAGCATGAAGTGGTCATTCTGGATCTGGTGGCGCAGTCCGTAAAATCGCGGATCGCCCTCGCCGAATCCTTCTATGGACTGGCTTTCAGTCGGGATGGGGCGCGACTGGTGGCTAGCGGTGCCTCCAAGGAGACTCTGCAGGTGATGGACTTCAAGCATGGCTTCGTCACGGAGCTGCGGGAAGTGGCGCTGCGAGATCCCAAGCTCAAAGGCATTCCCTCGGGCGTAGCGATCTCCAAGGATGGCCGCACGGCCTGGGTTGCTAGTGTGTTGGGTCAGCGGATCAGCGTGGTTGACCTGGTCGCCGGCAAGGTCTCCCAAGAGATTCAGTTGGCGGAGGGGGAACTGGCTAAGGCGCTCCGGGAGGAGGACGCACCCAAGAGTGACGACGAAGACTCGATCACCAAGCGGGCGGAGGCCCTCTTGCAGTTGGCGAACGCCGATGCTCCTTATCCCTATGCGGTGGTAGTCGATGAGGCGCGTGGCCGTCTGTACGTGAGCCTGTGGGCTCAGTCCGCAGTTCAGGTGCTGGACTTGACCACCGGCTCCAAGTTGGAGCGGTGGCAGACCGGGGATCACCCCAACGAGATGATCCTGACCAAATCAGGCAAGCACCTCCTGGTGGCCAACGCCAATCACAACACCGTGTCCGTCATCGATACCGCGACAGGCAAGGCAGTCGAACAGTTGGTAGCCGCCTTGATGCCGGATGCTCCTCCCGGGTCGACGCCGAACAGTCTGGCATTGAGCCCGGACGAGAAGCAGCTCTATGTGGCAAATGCGAACATCAACGCCGTCGCAGTTTTCGACGTGGAGACTTGGGGGAAGAGCCGGTCTCTCGGATTCATCCCGGTCGGCTGGTACCCGACTTCGGTGCGAGTCACCTCGGATGGAAAGCAATTGCTGGTGGCGAATGGGAAGGGGCTGGCTTCCAAGTCCAACCGCAACGGGCCCCAACCAGGGGTCAGTTTCCCGGCCACAGTCTCGGAGTACATCGCCGGACTTTTTCAGGGGACCGTCAGTGTCATCGGCCTGCCATCGACTAAGGATCGCGAGGCGACTCTGAAGAAGTGGAGCGCTAAGGCCTACGCTGGAATGCCAGCCACCAGCCGATCTCAGTCAGCGCCGCTTGAGCCTGGACATCCGATCCCGTCCAAAGTTGGCGATCCTAGCCCGATTCGGTATGTGATCTACATCATCAAGGAGAACCGCACATACGATCAGATCCTGGGAGATCTTCCGATGGGGAATGGGGATCCAACCCTCTGTCTGTTTCCGGAGAAGATCACCCCGAATCATCATCAACTGGCCCGTGAATTCGTGCTGCTCGACAACTTTTACGTGGAAAGCGAAGTGAGTGCGGACGGACACGAGTGGAGCATGGGGGCTTATGCCACTGACTTCGTGGAGAAGACCTGGCCGCTGAGCTATGGACACAATCAGCTCAAGAAATATAGCTATCCCTCGGAAGGCAATTTTTCCATTGCGGCGCCCGCTGGCGGATACCTGTGGGACCGGGCCCGGGAGGCGGGAGTCACCTACCGTTCCTACGGTGAGTTTGTCACGAATGCCAAGGTGCCGGATCAGCCTGGCAAGACCCGAGTCAAAGCTTTGGAGGGGCATTTTGACCCTTTGTTCCGCAGTTTTGACATGGACTATCCGGATCAGAAGCGGGCGGATCGATTCCTGTCGGAGCTGAAGCGATTTGAATCCGAAGGCGAGATGCCCCGATTGCAGATCGTGCGGTTGCCAAACGATCACACTTCAGGGACATCGGTGGGCAAAGCCACGCCCACCGCGTGTGTCGCTGACAATGATTTGGCCTTCGGACGAGTCATCGAAGGCATTTCACAATCCAAGTTCTGGCCCAAAACGGCGGTCTTTGTGGTGGAGGACGACGCCCAGAACGGACCGGATCATGTGGATGCGCATCGTACCATCGCCTATGTCATAAGCCCCTATGTGAAGCGCCGCACGGTGGACAGCACGATGTATTCGACCGCCAGCATGCTGCGCACCATGGAGTTGATTCTCGGGCTCAGGCCCATGTCTCAATTCGATGCCTTGGCTCAGCCGATGGCGGCCTGCTTCGGTGCAACCCCTGACCTCACGCCTTATCGCCATCTGCGTCCGGAGGCGAATCTGAACGAGAAGAACACCAAGCTGGCGTGGGGTAGCAAACTGTCGGATAGGATGGACTTTACCAAGGAGGACGCAGCGGATGATCTGCTCCTGAACCAGGTCGTGTGGCGGTCCATTCGCGGAGCCGACTCGCCCATGCCGGCTCCGGTCCGTGCCGGCTTTGTTCTGGCCGAGAAGGGCGACGAGGAAGAGGAGGACTAACTCGTAGACCGAAGAGTGATGAGTGGCGAGTGGCGAGTGGCGACACCAGACACCCGCCCAATTGGGCTATTCCAACACGATCAGCTCGACGGGTTCAGTTCGTGTGCTTACGGGACCGTTCGCGGTCACTTGGCTGATCACGACCTGGTATGTGCCCACGTTGGCCGCGGTGACAGCATCGAGTTGCAGGATGGGCCCATTCGCTCCCGCTACGGGTTGGTCGTTAAACAGCCAACGATAGGTCAACGTCGCGCTTCCGGTCGCTCCCACTTGAAACCGAGCTGATTCGCCCACCCGGACGGTTTGCGGCAGGGGGGCGCTGACAATCTGGGGAGGTTCCAGCACGGCCAAGGTCGCGGACTCGGTAGTGACCGATCCGGTAGCATCGGTGATCTTCACTGAGTAGCGGCCCTGATCCGCTGGTTGGACGGAGTTGAAGACGAGGGTGGCGCCAGTTGCCCCTGGGATATCGAGTTCATTCATTCGCCACTGATATTGGAGGCCTCCGATGCCGAAAGCTGACACCTCCAAGGTTACAGCGGAGCCCTGATTCGCGTTGAGCGAGCCGGGCGACTGCAGAATGATGGGCGTGCGGATGGCGCGGTCAGCTCGGACCGGGGTGGCAATGCGATAAATCCGACTTCCGGTAGCAGGGTAAGGATCCTGAATCACCTCCAATCGATCCGTCGGTTGAGCGGGGAGATTGGTGAGAGACTGCCACGTTCCTAGCCCGACGGATTCGCGAAACTCGACGGTGTAGGATCGGTTGGATCGTGCATAGAGCTCGAGCTGCGTCCCTCCGTCTGCCACCTGAATGGACTCCACGCGGAGGAAGCTAAGGGCATCGGTTGGATCGGTTCCGGCGATGTATTCCGCCAGGTTGCTCATGCCGTCCCCATCCTGGTCGCGCGCTGCATCGGCCGCGTCACTAGCGACTAGGAAGCCGGGGTAAAGTGCCTCGTATTCATCGGGCAAACCGTCCTTATCGGTGTCGTCCACGACGGTGATAAAGGCATTCGCGCTGTTCGTGCCCAATCGTAGGGCGAGATTGGTGACCTGGACGCTGTAGTTGGCGCTTGCTTGGATGTTGGTTACCACCTGGTAGCTGTAGAGGATGTTGGTGACTTGGGTGCTGAAGGTGACGCCATTCCGCCGCCATCGATAGCCGATGGGCGTGGTTGTGGTGTTAGAGACCACGGCGCTCAGGATGACGGATCCGCCGCGGATGACCGATTGACCTTGGGGCTGGACGAGGAACCTTGGGTTCACCAAGACAGCCACCCTTACCCGATCGCTGACGACGGAGCTGATCGCATCGCTGACCTGTACCTGATACTGCCCATCATCGGCAAATCCAAGGTTGGGAAGGCCTAGCTGAGCGGAGGTCGCGCCCGGCAGGGCAAGTCCGTCCTTGTACCATTGGTATTGAATGGGCAGAGAACTGGCTGCACCCACGGAGAGCACGGCGTTGGTGCCGGGACGTCCGCCGACCGCTTTGGGTTGGGCCAGAATGGTCACGGGTTGGAGCATGTCGAGTTTAGCCTCGGCGCTGACGGTTCCCCCACCCGAACCGAGGACGACGACGGAGTAACGTCCGGCTTTGGCGGTGTTCAGGTTCGCGATGGAGAGGCTCGTCCCGGATTCTTCGGGCAGCACTGCCCCATTAAAGAGCCATTGGTAGGTCAGTGATCCGCTGCCCTGAGCCGCGACGCTGAACGTGGCCACGGCACCGTTGGTGAGGACAACGGTGACGTCCGAGGGTTGTTGGACAATGGTTGGTGCGGAGGCGGGAGTGAATTCCGTCCCGGGCGCGGGGGCGGCGGCTGCCCAGTTGGCTGGGTCATCGCCAAAAGCGGCGAGCGAGATGCGATGGAGCGAGGCCCCGCGGCCATCGGCGGACGGAGGCCAGGGGGTATCGTCGGAGTAGGATACCGAGTCGACCGTTAGGTAGGGCACCAATCCGGCATTCGAAGACGGAGCTGCGATGGGTTCATCAGGTTGGGCAAGTTCCACCTTGCCTTGGCTGTTGGGGAGTGAACCTTTCCAGGGACCCAGAACGGGAACTGTGGCGGCAATGCCAAAACGGTTGCGGAATGCTGCCAAACGGGGGGCGTTGGCCGGGTCGAATCCGACGACCACCAGGGACCCGAGAGCCGGGATGGCGGTGCCTGACGGGAACGCAAACTCGACAGGGCCCCTCAATACCCAGGAGTTGGTCGGGTAAAGCGCATGAGAGAGAACGACGCTGGACGAAGAAATGTTTTTCAACTCCACGAATTCGTGGAACGAATCGTCGTAACGGCTCCCGTACTTATAGATCTCAGGGGGATGATAGTGTATCTCGCTGATGACGACCGGCCCAATCTTCGGGCCGGGGTTTGCTGCGCCAAAGCTGCCGTCTGACTGAGTGACAAAGTGCTCCACACCCTCTGTGCCAACATAGCGGCCGAAGCTTCGATCGGCGAACTGGGGGCCAAAGGAGAAGCCGTGAGCGTAGCCGGTAAGGTTGCCGGCAGCGTCGGCGGAGAACAGGTAAACTTCCTCCCCGAGCGAGCTGAACGCGAAGCTCGTCGCCCCGGTGTTGAAGTCCGACTCCGAGAAAACCCGGAAGCCTCCGGCGGGGAGGGTGGTGGCCGGGGGCAGGCGGTATTTCTTCGGCGAGTTCAGATTGTCCGTCAGATACCACCCTCCCACATCCACCGGAGTCGCGCCGGTGTTGAGCAATTCCACGCGGTCCCCCGTTGGTGAAGTGGAACGGCTTTGGAGTTCGTTGATCACGACCTGAGGAAAGACTGTGGTCGCACTCTCGGGTTTGCCCGGGGTTCCGTTGACTCCCGAGCCTGGTGCCCAAGCCGAACGGGAGTTGATTTCGGAACCCGCGGCGTTCTCGTCGACCGCCACCAAGGCGAATCCGGCGCCGTCGGTCGCTGGATACCACCGCGGGCTGTAGGTAAAGTCCTGGATTGGCTCGTGAAGCGGCCCGACAAGGGTCACTCGATCACCGCTATTGTTCAACGACCCGTTGAACTGCCCGGCCACGACGATCCCAGGATCTGGATAGCGCGCGCTGAATGCGGACAGATTTGCGACCACCACCGCCCGGGCCCCCGCGGCCAGAGGGAGGTCGGGGAAGGTGAAGTTAATTCCGCCGCTCAGCGTGTAGCCTCGAAGGTTGAGCGAGCCAGCGCCAGCATTCTTGACCTCGATGAATTCAAAATCACTCGAGGCATTAGTGCTGCCGAGGGGAGCATCGGTCGGATGATACAGGACCTCGGTGATGCGCAAGGCTGGAGTTTCCAGGATGAAGCTGGCAGCACTCGGGCCGCTCCAGGTGCGATACCAGGAGTTGGTTTGGTAAGCGCGGGCCACGATCCGAGTGTTCGCAGCGATCGTTACGGTCACAGGACCGGAGTTGCTGCTTACCCCCGGGGCGACGCTTCCCCCCGGCGCACGGGGATCGGTTCCGTCGAGAGTGTAGTAGAGGGTTGCACCGGCGGGCGGAGACACGGTGACGGTATGACTGCTCGACACATTGCCGCCGCTATCGCTGAGAGTTGGAGGGCGGGTGAATTGGCTATCGATCCAAAGATAACGGCCCAGCATGAACCTCTTCATTTGGCCGATGATGCTATTTTCCGTGGTGCCCCGGTAGTTCAAGGGATGGACATAGTCGACATCGCGTCCCGAAAAGTCAGTGGTGTTCACGGGGGTGAGCGTGCCCTCCGGGTTGGGCCAAGTGTACATGCCGACGATCTGCGATCGGTACTTGCCCCACAGGTCGCGGGTGGTGGCTTCCTCGAGCATGAGCGACAGCTCGTCGATTCGCGCCATGATGTTGGTCGGGTTGAAGAGGTTGGTCCTCAATACGCCCCACCGGTCGGAGATCCGTTGGTTGAAGTCAGGATCTCCGCCGGCACCTGGGCCGTTCCCGAGGTCAAAGGAAATCACTGGACCCAGAGCGGCAGTCCCGTTGATCAAGCGCCGCAGCCAGATGTGCGCATCGGCGTTCATTCCTACATCGTCCTGGGCGTAGTACCAGCCGTTGGTCAGACCACCTCGCCAGTAGTTGGCGTTACCGAAGGCGAGGTTCCAATCCCAGACGGGACCGGCGCGAAGCTTGTCCTCCCGATCCTTGGTGAAATAGGTGCTCAAACGAATTCCATCGATTTGCTTGGTGAACTCCACCAACCAGTGGAAATCCACGAAGCTATCCACATCCAGGTAGGCGCTGTAATGATTGGTGCCTGTCTGGCTAAGCCAGGTGTTGGTGTACATTGCGCGTTCCATCCGGTTCAGGTAGCCCACCAAATAGGCCAGCTGATTGCTGCCGGCTGGAGTGAGCCTGCCACTGACGGGAGTAACACGCATCTCGTTGGGCTTCGGCTCGCGCAGCTTCAAGGTTTGTCCGCCAAAGCCGCCACCACCCCGGGTGGAGAAATCCAGGTCACCAGGGCTGTTTTTATCCTTGGCGAACACGTATCCACCCGTGATCGCGGGTCCATTGGTCGCGGTCGGCGGGATCTTGGCGATGTTCACTCGATTCTCACCCTGCTTGATGCTCTCGAAAAGCGTTTCGACTCCGATGTAGTCGTTTGGATAACGCAGACGTCCACCACCGGAATCGACGAAGACCTCGACGAGACGTCGGCGGCAGGAGTAGTGCCCCATCTGCTCGAAGAGTTCGTAGCCCAGAAAGTCGTTGACCAGCGATTTGTCATTGAAGGGGTTTCGCAGCTTCCAGTCGCTCTCCGCCGGGAGTCCGAAGATCGGAATATCGAGATCGTTGCCGAGCGCGTCGTGAACTTCGATTCGGTAGGGCAGCTTCGGGAAGCCGGCGGAGGTTTGGCCATAGACCTCGACTCCGACGTTTCCGATGAAGTCCGGGGTGGTTTGCAGGGAACTTCGGCCTTGGAAGGTGTCGATCAGGCAAAGGATACCCTCCGTGCGCTTACCTCCCGGTGCGACATCCTGGGCCACCGACTGGCCCTGGGTGCTGATGACTACCAGAGGCAGCTCGGAGTTGAAGTCCCGGGTGGAACCATCCAGGAAGATGATGTTTCGGGCGGTCACGGCGCTAGGAAAGACCTTGGTTCCGGCGGGGGGGAAGACCCGGACTTTGATGAGAGTGCTGTTGCTGAGCGTGAGCGTGTTCGTGTAGAGGGTCGAAGTGGTGATCGGGATGCTTCCATTGAGGGTGTAGCGGATCGCCCCGATCGGAGCGGAGATGGTGAGCTGCAGGGTGTCATTGGTATAGACGCCGGAGGTCAGATTGAAAGTGGGCTCCGGCAGGAATCCTGGTCCCGAGGTGGCGTTGATCTTACCAGGGGTTGCATTCGTGAAATAGCCAACGGTCGCAGCGTCGCTGAGGTCTCGTCCATAGGAGACATCCGCTACCTGAGCTGGGTAGGGCGCGAAGGAGGAGACGACGTTGGTGTTGGGATTCACCAGGGCGATATAGCTGCCGCTGGCGGGCAATCTGAAGTCCGTATGGAGCGGGGCGAACGCGTTGGTCCGGTTCTTGCCGGACGCCCAGATGAGCAAGTAACCATTGGCTGGGACGGGTGGAAGCCCGCTGGGGAAGCGCCAACGAGTGGGATTGAGTTCGGTATCCGTCAAAGACCAACCCTCGAGCGAGGCGGGCTCCGTTCCCAGATTCACCAGTTCGATCCAGTCCGACCGAGCCCCATCCTCATCGAGCACGCCAGTGCTGTTGCTGGCCATGAACTCAGAGATTGCAAAATTCGCGGTCGAAGCGAGCTGGGAGTCCAAGATGTAGCTCCAGACACCATCGAGGAATGGGGTGGCCAGTGGGCTGCTGGAAGCGATCCCATGGCCCGGAGCCCAGGACACATCCACTGCTCCGTCCTTCGGCTGGGTAACGGTGAAGGTGTAGTCGTTGGGATTGTTGGTGGTGACCTCCGATGCGGGTATGTCATTCACCAGCAGATCAGCGGCTTCGACACCGGTGACCGCCTCACTGAACACTACATTGATACGAGTCAGCTCCACCAGCAGGGATCCCGGGGCTGGATTCGCGGTGGCGGTCAGGGGCAAGTTCTGCGCTGGGGCTACTCCTCCCAGGACAAGGGTGGTGAACAGCGCGAGCAGAAGGTTCCACACCTGTGAGTGAGCCCGTTTGGGATTGAGAGGGCGGTTAGGGTTCATAGGGTTCTGAGGTAAGGCCCGAGGCAGGGTTCGTCGATCGACTTCTCAGTTCTGGATCGACGTCATAAATCATGGGTTGAGCATTCGCTCTTGGGAACAGGGCAGGGAAAATTGGATACGCAGGCTTTTCCATGGAGCCTTGGAAATGTGCCCTCAAGTGGGAAAGGACGCAAGAAAAAGCCCGGATGAAAGCGGTGGGCAGGATCGTCTCACGGCAAGGCAGGTAGCTCCTGAGATTCAAAGGGTTCGGAAATGGGCTTCGTGGAGAGTTCCAGAGAAACCTAAGACGGAGGTTTTAACCACGGATTTCTCGGATGACTCGGATGGAAAAGAATAGGGGACTTTCACTTCCGATCCCTTCAAGATTCTTAATCCGTGGGCAAAATTCTTCCTTGGAGGTTGTCTCGGCCTTTCGTTCGAGCCTTGTAGGAGCCGAGGTAACGAGGCTTGGTTCATGGAGGTGAGCTGGCTTTGATCGGGCTGATCTGCACCATCCTTTGGTTCTCACTGATTGAGTGCTCCTCCGCGTTCTCCGCGCCTCCGCGAGAAAGATCGCTCCCCTGACTCGGAAGGACTGCCGGAATCTCTCGCGGAGGCGCGGAGAGCGCGGAGAGGAAAGCGTTCATGGAGAGAGAGCTCAGCACAAACGAGGTTCAGAGCCGGACTCACCTCCGGTGGGGACAAGTCCAACAGGCTGCTAGACCCTGTTTGGGATGGATCACATCGGGAGGAACTTGCCTGCGACTTTAATCGCCACTTGCTCCCGGCCGACCTGAGGACGTACAACTGTGGCAGCATGAACTGTTTCTCGTTTTCTGACTCGCTTCGAGGCTTGGTCGTGGCTTCCGTCGAGTTTGGAGTGGTCCCTCCAGGGAAGATCTTTTTCCCGTACTCCCACATTCGTCCCGCATGAAAACAGCCCGAGCCAGCAAGGATCTGTATCGCGAGTTGAGGGCCTTGCCTTGGCCCAAGTTGTGGCTCGAGGAGGTCCCCCGTTTCAACGCGGCTGCGCCTCGCGAACGCTTTGAAAGGGTCTCCGTGATCCGTGCGGTAGGGGTTGTGTTTGAGGAATCCGGCCCCAAGGCCCAGAAAGCAGAGGTTAAGCAGTGGCTGCTTGGGTTGCTGCAGGACCCTCAGGAAAAGATCCGCCGCTATGCGATGGCGGCCTTGCCGAAGTTTGGGGTGGGGCTCCGAGAGGAAGCGGCGCTTTTGGAAGTCATGAAAGCGGCCGCGAGTGAGCGTGAAAAGCGCTCGCTAGGAGAGGTGTTGTCGAAGGTCGGCGGGGCCGCGACGGCCGAGGCTTTGCAGACCGTCACCGGATTTTCGGCTCAAGTGGTTCAGAAGGTGACGGCGAGCGTCGCCCGCAGTCAGAGCCCGAGCGTACTCCTTTTTGTGCGGGTAATATCTGGGTTCCCCGGTCTTCGGATTCACTTCCGGTGCCGCAAAGGTTTGGAACGAATCCTGAGGCAGGAGGTGGACGAGCGCCCACAGTTTCGCGTTCTGGACATGAGCCCGGGGCTGCTGGTGGTTCAGGCGCCGGAATCCTTTTGTTTGTCCGATCTCTACCAGTTGCGCTGTTTCGACACTCTGGGCTTTGCTTTGGGACAGGTGAGGCGATCGTCGGAGGCTGAGTCGGTTGAGGCTCTGGCCGCGGTCATCGCCTCGAGCTTGACCTTGCGGCTGATTGAGAACCTCACCGAGGGCTCGTTGCGCTATCGGCTTGATTACATCGGGAAGGGGCATCAGCGCGGGGCCATTCGCCAGGTCGCCACTCGGGCCTTTGAACAATGCCCGCAGATTCTCAACGACGCGCGCGAGGCTCCGTGGGCGATCGACGTTCACCCGCATGCACTGGGCGATTCGGTCGAGCTTCGTCCCCGGCTCTCGCCCGATCCCCGACACTCGTATCGGCTCGATGCTGTGCCGGCCGCCTCGCATCCGCCTTTGGCCGCCTGTTTGGCCCGGATTGCCGGGAAGATGCCTAATGAATATGTGTGGGATCCCTTTTGCGGATCGGGCTTGGAATTGATCGAAATGGCGCGGTTAGGCGGGGTGCGGCGCGTCTTCGGCACGGATCTAAGTGAGGACGCGGTTGGCATTACGGAGCGCAATTTTCAAGCCGCCGAGCTGGGGGCTATCCAGAGCACATTCGCGTGTTGTGATTTTCGTGATTTCGCGGGTGTCGAGGGCCTGACTCCCCAAACGTTGACCCTGGTCATTACGAATCCACCGCTGGGTAGGCGGGTGCCGATTCCGGACCTGCGTCTCCTCATTGAGGACTTATTTGCGGTTGCCGCGAAGATGCTGCAGGTGGGCGGCCGGCTCGTATTCGTAAACCCATTCAAAATGGCGAGCCCCCAAAGATCGATGAGGCTCGAGTTTCAGCAGGTGGTCGACCTGGGAGGCTTTGACTGCCGCCTGGAGGTCTATCGCAAGATCTCGGTTTAGCCTGCCAGCGGCAAGAATCCCGCCCATGTTGGCACGGGGGCGGTGAACTCGGCAGGGCGCCCATGAAGCGGATGTCCGAACTGGATTCGCCAGGAATGCAAATTCAGCGGGGGAGCTTGAGTGTCCAGGGTTTGGGTGTGCCCCAGGCCACCCTTCGGCAGATACACTGGGTCGCCACAGACGGGAAATCCGAGATGCCACAGGTGGACCCGGATCTGGTTGGTTCGACCGGTGAGCGGGCTAGCTTCGAGCAGGGTGGTGGCGTCAGGATCCCGGCGCAGCACGCGAAACTCAGTTCGGGCTGGTAGGCCGCCGGTGAGGGCTATCCCTCGCGAACCCAACTCCCGCGACTCAGAGCTGACGGCCGCCGCGCAATCGAACACGTCTTCGGGGGGATGTCCATGGACGCGCACAATATACTGCTTTCTGACCCGGCCTTGAGAGAACTGTGGTTGGAGCCGGCCAGCATACAATTGGTTGCGGGTGATCAACAGAACTCCCGTGGTGTTGGCATCCAGCCGGTGCGCGGGACGCGGCTGCTCGGGGTGATATGCGGCGTTTAAAAGATGTTGGAGGGTGTTGCGAAAAAATCGCCCGCCGGCGTGCATGGGTAGGGGCGCAGGTTTGTTGATTACGATCAGCGCAGCATCCTCGTGAAGGATGTCCACGTCGGGATTGACGTCCGGTTCTATCGTATCTGGAAACCTGTGAAGATACGTCTGCCCCGCGCGAACCGGATGCCGGGCCGAGACCGGTTCGTGGTGGCTATTCAGAATCCGTCCCTCGAGGCATTCACGTTCCCAATGAGAGTCGGGCAGGTGACTGACTGCAAATCGGAGCGCATCCAACACCGTCCGGCCGTCGCACGATGGTCGTATCGTGATGGCTTTAAAGCAGTCGCGAGGGAAGCTTCCTGGCAGTGGGTTGCTTGCGGTCCGGATCCGGGCTAGTCGAGTCCCGATGTTGGCGGCCATCTCCTGAGCCTCCGTCAGGAAACAATGAGGACAGAACTTGCCCGGGACATAGCGCGGATCTCGCAGGGCTTCCTCGCTCAGCAGAGTGTCGCAGGCAAAGCAGGTGCAGGGATCCGGCGGATCAACCCTACCCCCTTCGTTCGAAGCGGCTTGTGGGGCTTTGGTTTGATCGAGCAGTGGTGCATTTTCGCAGGCTTCCCGATACCCTCGTAGCCCTCCTTTCAGTCGGAACACCCTCCTGAAGCCCTGATGTTGGAGCAGGTGTGCGGCTTGCTCGGATCGTGAGCCGTTCTGGCAGACGAGCACGATCAGCTGTTCCTTCAGTTCGGGCTGCAGCCGTCGGAGCGCGGCCGGCAGCTCCCGATGGCTGGAAACCCTGATGGATTGGGCCCGCTCGAAGGCGTTCGCGAGTGCGTCGTGGTCGTCTCGTAGGTCGAGCAGGACCATGTTCCGTCGCCGATCGAGCCATCCCTTGAAGGCGTGAGGCGGGATGGAGAGGCCGCGGCGTTGGACCACCGAGGTGGTGAGAACGTCTGGACTGCCGAGTTCCCGTTGAATGGTGACCCGTATCCGATCGAACGGTTGATGGGAGGTATTTGAAATTGAAAATTCGAGGTCCTGAAGGCAGGTCCAGGACTTAAGCTCCTTCAATAGACACTGAAGGGGCTCTTGAGCCCCTGCCAGGCAGAACTCGATCCCTTCCGGCGTGAGGGACAGGTGTCCGCGGATGCGCCACTCTTTGCAGAGTGACAGCAGTTTGGCGCGGCGTGGACCTAGATCGGTCAACGGCGCGAAATGGCAACCCGCAAGTTGGCTGAGCAAACTCATGCTGTGCCAGTTAGTGTACAGAGCTCGCCACGGGAATCCACGCTTACTGGAAAATGCACTCGTAAATCCCCGTTGCCAGAATGGATCTTTGCGCGATCGCGCATCCGTTGGTGGAGATGACCGTCAGTGTAGTATCCACTTTCTCCTCATAGCGGAAAGGGATGCCTATGACATTGCAACTCGAAAGGCCGTTGTGATCTGGCACCACGGTCACCTGATAGTTGTAAACCAGGGGAGAGACTTGAACCGATGGAGCTGCGGGTGCTTGGAGAATCCCGGGAACAAACGTGCCGACCGTCGGAGCCTCTGGGCCCACCCGAGGCATTCGGGCGCGGACGAAAAAGGCGAATCCGGGAGTGGTGGTGTTGATCGTCAATTGATGGGTTGTGACGGTGAACGGATCGCCATTGTTGCGCCCGCCATTCGCGAAAACCCACGTGCGTCGGCGATCGACGGCCAGCACATCTGGATCTGCATTGGGATCCAGCACCAGCTGGATCTCGATCCGGTTTGGCTCCTGGATAAAGATAAAGTTTCCGGTCTCGACTTCGACGAGCGCGTCACAATCTCCGGTCCTGGTCGCCGGCGAATCCACCGTCATCGTTTCCCGAAACAGTCCGCAGGGCAACGCCAGGAGAGGGAACGCAGGAGGGCAGCCAGCACCGCCCAGCTCGAACTCGATCTCTCCCGATTGTCCGGGAAGGAGCGCGGGGGTGTTGGTGGTCTCGCAGCTGAACAGAACCTGAGCATCCGCGCCCGGGACGTAACCTACATCACCTCCGACGGCCAAAAAGGTCCAGCCGCGGATCTCCAGCGCGACGCGATAGCCAGCCGCGATCGGCAGGGAACTCCGGTTAAAGAGCGTCCGTCGAACGACCAGGGGCAGCGCGCCGGAGGACAGAATGTCGACCTCCGCGTCCAGGCCAAAGCCACCGATGAAAAGGGTCTCGGCAATCGCGTTGGCGCCGCCGGGGGATTCATACTCGTGGGAATCCAGCCACCCGAGGTGGGCATCGATGCCGGACGGTACACCTATCACTCGAAAATACTGCTGGCTGCCGACGATAGGGAATGTCGCCGATCGATCGCAGGTAGATGCGACGACTGTCACCCAGCCACCGGAACTGAGCGAAGAACGCTGTTGCAGTTGGAACGGAGGGAGGCCTCCTGCCCATTGGACCACCACGTTTGCAGCCATGCCCGGGGCCGGCAGCTGCGTTTGCACCGTGAGGGCGATGGCAGTAGGGGAGGGGGGCGTGAAGGCGGAGGTGGCGCTGGAGCTGGAGGCGAAGCGGATATCGTAGTCGGTGTTCAGGAGGTCGGGCGCTGACGACCACGCGACGATCCATTGGTTCCCTCCGGACTGGATCACTGGGTTGACATTGAGGGTCTCGTCGGTGGTGGCCTCGGTGCTCACGGCTGACGGAAACGACCAAGACATCCCGTCGTCGAACGAGCGGGCGTGCACGACCTCCGCCTGGATCGGATTTCCTTTCCGCCCGCCGAGGGGCAGCTTGCTGGATGTCCAGGCGGCGATCCAGGTTCCCGAGCCATCGGTGGCGAGCTCCGGGTCCGTGTCCTCCTCGGTATCGAATCCGGCGTCCGCGTTCACAGGAAATGGGGCGGACCAGCTGACACCGTTGTTGGTCGACCGACTCATCAGAATATCGAAGTCGGTTCCGATGGTATTGGCTAGCGTGCTCTCCGAGTGCCAAATCGCGAGCCAGTTGCCCCTTCGATCGGTGGCAATCCGAGGGTTGTAGTCATCATCATCGACGCCATCGGTCGCCGCATTCAGGTTGAGCGGGCGAGGGGACGTCCACCGTTCACCCTGATCGGTGGAATAGCTCACCAGGATGTCGTCATCCCTTCCGATGGTATCATTCAAAGAGTCATTCGACATCCAGACCGCGATCCATTGCCCGGCGCCATCCGTTTCGACGCGCGGGGAAAAGTCGTCTCCTATGTCGGTGTCCGCGTTGGTATTCAGGGGTAGAGAGGGCGACCAGGTCATCCCGCGGTCCTTGGAGATGGATCTGAGGGTGTCGAAGTCGTTTCCGTAGGCGCCACCTTGGGTGGCCCAGGCAACTACCCAGCCATCCTGACCGTCGGAGGTGATCGAAGCTGAGAAGTCCGATGCGGCATCGGTGACTGCCTCGGGGGCCACCGCCTTGGGGAGGGACCAGCTGAGGCCATGATTGGTGGAGAGGGCATAGAAGATGTCGGAGTCGGAGCCCGTCGGTTCGCCGGGTAAGCCACTGGAAGTCCAGACGATGATCCAGTTTCCTTGACGGTCCGTGGCGATGGCTGGGTCTCGGCCGTCGGCGAGATGGGTGCCAACCCGGCTGTAAAGAAGTTCGGCTGGCGACCAGCTCCGGCCATTGTCGCTCGAACGTGATACGACGACGTCCCAAACGACGTTCGATCTGGAAATGGATTTTTCCGACGAGTGCCAGGTCGCAACCCAACCGCCCCGACCATCGGTCGCCAGGCGAGGAGCGAAATCGTTTCCTAGGTCGGTAGTCGCATTGGTGTGAAGGAACGTTGGTGAAGACCAAAGAAGCGGCTGGATCAGGGACGCCACCAGAATGTCGGTATCGCTCAACAGCGCGCCTGGGGCTAGAGCATCTGCGCTCCAGACGAAGACCCAAGCTCCCCGGCCGTCGGTGGCGAGGCGGGGATTGAGGTCGGCCGCGGAGTCGCGTCCGCTGTGGGCCGAGAGAGGAATCGGCGCCGACCACGACCGGGCGTCATCGGTGGAATAGGCGGCCAGGATATCTGAATCGGATCCGAGCCCGTTGTTCAGGTTGGCTTCCGAGTTCCAAAGGGCCACCCAATTGCCGGCTCCATCCGTGGCTAAGGAGGGGAAGCTGTCTAAGCCTTGATCAAGCCGCGCGCTTCGGTTCAGGGGCTCCACCGCGCTCCACGTGAGGCCCGCGTCGGCGGAACGGCTGAACAGGATATCTTGGTCGCGTCCTATCGTGCCGCCGAGCGACGAACCCGACTCCCAGATGGCCAGCCAAATGCCGGTGGGACTGGCGCGAATCTCGGGATTAAAGTCCTCGCCTTCATCTGTGGTGGCGTTGCCGTTGAGCAGGGAGGGGGCCGACCAAGTCTTTCCTTCATCCACCGATCGGGCGACCAGAAGGTCGGTGTCAAAGTCTGGTATCCCAGTTAGGTCATCATCGGAGGACCACACGGCAATCCAGGTCCCCGACCGATCCACATCGATGCTGGCGTGGAAGTCACGGCCCGCATCGGAATCCGAGTTGCGATTGAGCACGGCGCGTGCCGACCAAGTCCGGCCGTTATCAACCGATCGCGCGAAGAAAATTTCGGTATCACCACCGCTCAGCCCGTCGTTGGCAGCGTCCCAAGTGGCGATCCAGACACCTTTGCCATCCGTGGAGAGAGCGGGGTTGCGGTCATCGTGAGTGTCCGAGCTTGCGTTCGAGTTGAGCGCGGCGGGCGCGGACCAGCTGACTCCGCCATTGGAGGAAACGGAGAAGAAGATGTCGAAGTCGTTGCCTGCGGTTCCTCCTGGCGTGCTGGAGGATTGCCACACCACCAACCAGTTACCCTGGCGGTCATTCGTGATGCGGGGAAGTTGGTCCTGGCCGCTGTCGGCTGTTCCATTGAGGTTGAGCAGCGCTGGCGGCGACCAGGAGCTACCGTTGTCTGTCGAGCGGGAGATCAGGATGTCAGCATCCGTCCCTGCGGTGCCGTTCAGGTTCTCGGTGGAGCTCCACACCGCTACCCAGTTTCCTTGTCCATCCGTGCTCAGCTGAGGATTGTAGTCCGATCCCAGATCGGTTTGGGCATTGCCGTGGAGTGGAAGTGGGAGCAAAGATCCTAACTGGGCGTGCGCGCTTGGGATCGCCATCCAGCCGATTGCGTTGAGGGCCAGGAAAAGCAGAGCCCGGAGTGGGGTTGATCTAGCATTGGCGAATATCCGTGTGACCCAAGTAGACTCGTGAATCGTCTTCATGAATGATCGGGGTTGAGGGTTGGGAGCCTTCTGCGAGTTAAGGCATCTACTAAGGTTTTGCGGCTGTTTAGGCAAGCCTATCCTTCGGCCGGGTGTGATTATTTCCGGGTGAGGGTGGGTCTGAGCCAACACAATTCCCCGACTCCGCCGGGTCTGAAAAAGCGGCAGAGGGCTCTCATCTTTGCCGTTAAAAATCGAGACCAGACAAGTTGTACGGGATCCTCACTTCTTTGCATGAGTTCCTGATGCCGAAGCCGAGAATCCCAAAGGTTCAAAGAGATTAGCCGGGGTGTGGCGCGCAGCGACACCCCCGGTTTGTCGGCCCCCTATTCAACAGCACCCTGAAAGGCGTGCCACCCGTCGGCCAATGGACTGACGAACTGAATAGGTTCCTTGAGTAGGGTGACCCAGGTCGCAGAGGCCGGTGGCATCGCTGCGCGATGCTCCGTAATTTTAACAGTTCCGGGGGTGCGAGCACCCCCGTATAAATCTCTTTGAACCCTGTGGGTTCGAGCCACTGCTGCCCAAGTGAGAAACGCCCGTGTCCTCCGATTTGTCTAGTCCCGATTTTTAACAGTGCCGCACTCCAAATGACCCTGTTGCTCGCGAAGCGGTCCGATGAGGTTTATAGTTCTGGTTTCCTGTAGCTCTCTACAGCTTTTCGGCCTCTCGGAGGGGGATCCTCACCCGGAAATAGTCACCCCCCCCATCCCACGGGAGGTCGATCGTCAATTGACGCATTGGCCTGCCAGTGCAACGATTAGGCTCAGATGCGTACTCTGGCCATTGGCGATATTCATGGGTGCAGCAGCGCGTTGCAGGCGCTGTTGGCGCGGGTGGTGCCGAGGTCTGAGGATCGGATCGTGTTCCTGGGGGATTACATCGATCGCGGGCCGGCATCATGTCAGGTGGTTGACCAGCTCCTGGAGCTGCGAGGCTCGCACGAGACGGTGTTTGTTCGAGGCAACCACGAGGTCATGATCATGGACGCCCGTCTGGATGGCCTTTCAGCCAGACTGTGGGGGGCATGCGGCGGATGGGAAACGCTTGAATCGTATGACATCCGTCCGGAGAAAGGACTCGAGGCCTGGGCCCAGCGTATCCCGGCGACCCATTGGAATTTTTTCAACCACACCGTCCGTTTCTGGGAGGATGAACGAAGTCTGTTCGTTCATGCCGCGTTGGACTCCGAAGTGGAGATGATCCACCAGACGGACGACTGGCTGTTTTGGGAAGGATTTCGTCAGATCCGTCCGCATCGCTCCGGACGCCGCGTCATCTGTGGGCACACCGCTCAACTCAATGGTCAGATCTTGGATGTGGGCCATGCCACCTGCATAGATACTGGTGCGGGCTATGGCGCTTGGTTGACCTGCCTGGACACGGCCACGGGACAATACTGGCAGGCCAACGAGCGGGGGGAGGTCCGTGAGGGGGCGATCGAAGGTTTTGCCGGCGCGGGGAGTTGAGCCCACGCGCCTGGGGCGCATCACTTTTTGCCCTGCGGGAGCAATCTCAACCCAGCGGGCTCTTAGGGGGAGCTGGGCTTAGCCAGGGACACGCAGACGATCTCCTGATCATTTCTGGCGTAAATGCGCCGGTTCGCGAACGCTGGATGCGACCAAACTACCAATCGCCCGGCATCCCGGTTGATGGGATCCAGCAGATGAGCGCGGCTAATCTCCTCATACTTCTCCGGGGTCAGGCGAGCAATGATCAGATCGCCCTTCTCACTGAACAGAAATGCACGTTCGTGGTGCTTGATGACGAACGCATGGCCCCAACGCTCCGACTTTCCGCTGGTGGGAGCGAAGGTTTCCCACAGCCGTTCTCCGGTCTGGAGCTTGAGGCAGCGGAATTGGCCATAGCTACACGGGCTATAGATGAATCCATTCTCAATCATGGGGGTGGCCATCACGCTGTGCAGACCGTCGGTGTCCTTCTCGCTCACCTTTTGGCTGGCCCACACTGGGGAGGGTTGATCCGAATCGACCTTGAGCAGGAGGGAGCCGTTATAGAATGAGGTGAGAAAGAGCAGGTTGCCTATCTTCAGGGGAGTGGGGATGGTCATGCCGAAGCGCACGGAGGGGGTGAGGGCATGACTCCAGTAAACCTTGCCGGTTTCGGGATCCAGGCCGCTGACGGCCTCCGGATGCCAGAGGATCAGCTGCCGTTTACCCGCAAACTCGTAGATCATGGGCGGAGCATAGCCAGGCTCCTTGGCGCTGAGCGCGCGCCACAGCTCCTTTCCGGTATCCTTGTCGTAAGCCACCGCAACGCTGCCTTCGCCTCCGGCCAGGCAAATCACTTTTCTTCCGTCGACCAGCGGGTGTCCGGCGAATCCCCACGTCGGAGTCTTGATTCCGAATTCCTTCTTGAAGTCGCGCGACCACACGAGAGTCCCCAATGTCGCATCGAGACAAACCAGATCTCCCTCACTGCCCACGGTGTAGACTTTTCCATCAGCCACCGAGGGAGTGACCCGCGGACCGGCGGCGTAGCTCACCGTGTAAGCGCTGTCGTATTCATGCTTCCAGAGTAATCTTCCATCCCTTTCATCCAGGCAGAGAATGCGCTCGCGCCCAGGGATCTCTCCGCGCGTGAACGGGCTGGCTGGGTTGGTGGCGCCGGTGGCCAGCTGGCGGTCCATCACGTACACGCGTCCGCCGGAAACGGCGGGTCCGCTGTAGCCGCCTCCGATGGGCGTGCGCCACAGGTAGCGCAGGCCGTTGGTTGGGAAGCGATCGATGATGCCGGTCTCGCGCCAGACGCCATCGCGTTGTGGTCCGAGCCACTGCGGCCAATCGTCCGCCCGCAGCCTCGTCGTTGAAAGCAGAGAGACAGCGAGGAGGAGCAGGAGTGGGGCGGGCAGGTATCGATGGTGAGAAACTGCAGAGTGCATGTGACCGTGAGCTAAGCAGAGCGGCAGGTGGCCGTCAATCGGGCAGCCATGAACCCATGGCGACGCGTTCAGGCTGTCCCTTAAAGGCAGGGCCGGGTTTCACCTGATAGCCAAATCGCCTCCGCGGCGTAGGGTGCAGTCAAGTTGATGTGGGGTGGGAAGAGTTTTCGACTCACCGCATCGGCACAAACACTAGAACTCGAATCAAAGATACCTCGATGAACACACTTGAAATCAAAGGCGACTGGAACATTGCCAAGGGCAAGTTGAAGCAGAAGTGGGCGACGCTGACCGACTCGGATCTTGAATTCGTGGAAGGCAAACGCGACGAGTTGCTGGGGCGTATCCAAAAGCGTACCGGCGAAACCAAGGAAGCTGTGGAGAAAGCCCTCAAGGAATGCACAGGCACGTCCTGCTGCAATTAGCCTGCGGCCCCACCCGCTCCTCAGCGAGGATGCGGGTGAGGGAGCTCTTCGCAGGCCATCCCCCAAGTGGTTCGTGGCGGCGCCTCCACAGACTCTCCTGAAGCCGCCGGAAGGTGCCGGCCATACCTGCCGATCTCAACCCGGCCAGATTTCTTCCCCGACTCCCGAGCGGAAAGGCTTGAGCTTCCCTAGGATTTCCATCATGAATATTTGCGACTTCGTTGTCGTCACTGGACGGTGCTGTCCCCACCTGAAAGTTCAATGGGCCGTATTGAGCCCAGTCTTGTTAGAGATTCATGATCGATTTGCTATTGTTGAGACGGGTTCGCGACCATGCGATCTTGGGACCCCTGGCTTTTTGTCTGATCGTTTTGTTTTTGGCGGGTTGCAGCGCCAAGCGATATCAGGCGGCTGCGGACCGGGAGGCCTATGGCATTATCCAGCAAAAGCAGCAGTCTGCGCTGGGCAAGACCAATGAGTTTAGCATTGATACACGCTATTCGAACCGGAAGGCCGACGCCATCAAGCCGGGGGAGATTATTGAGGATCGCCTGGAACAGGTCTCAAGGGTCTTGACCTTGCCTGAAGCACTCGATGCTGCGTTTCGGAACAGCCGGCAGTATCAGCTGCGGAAGGAGACGCTCTACATTTCCGCCCTGAGCCTCACCCGTGAACGGTTTTCCTTTGCCCCTCATTTCTTTGGAGGGACCACAGTGGCCGGGGAGCGATCTTCCAACGGGGAGCGATCTGGCTCGGTGGGCACCCGGGCCGGGATGGATGCGGCTTTGAAGACCGGTGGGCGGATCGGATTGGATGTAGCCAACGATCTCTTGCGCTTTTACACCGGCGATCCAAGGAAGTCGGCATTTTCCACGATTTCTCTGAGTCTTGCCCAGCCTCTGCTGCGGGGGGCGGGGGCGAAGATCGCGGCCGAAAACCTGACTCAAGCCGAGCGCGATGTCATCTACGAGATCCGCAGCTTCAGCTATTACCAGCACACCTTTAGCTTTGATATCGTCTCGACCTATTTCCGGCTGCTGCAGCAGCAGGACACAGTTCGCAACCAGTACGCCAATTACCAGAGCCGCATTAGCCTTCGCCAGCGCACGGTGGCCCTGGCCTTTGACCGGCTGGCACCCTTTCAAGCCGATCAGGCAACCCAGGAAGAACTCGCCGCGCGCAATAGCTACATTCTCGCCATCGAGCGATATCGCAGCAGCCTGGATGCTTTCAAGCTGACGCTGGGGCTTCCGTTAGGCCACGACATCAAGCTCGATGAGACCGCCTTGAAGGACTTGGAAGCCGTTGGGTTGCTTCCCGTGCCGTTACTGGAATCCGAGGCCTATCAGCTGGCGCTCGATCGTCGGTTGGACCTGCTCAATGAGATCGACCGTTTCGAAGACAGCAAACGCAAGATCCCGGTGGCGGCCAGCGGGCTCAAGACCGAATTGACGCTCTTTGGCGATGTCTCCCTGGGATCGGAACGTCCAACGGACTATGCGAAGTTCAATCTTAACGATTATCGCGCCTCGGGAGGGCTGCAGCTGAATCTACCCTTGAACCGGAAGCTCGAGCGCAATGCCTACCGATCTTCGATCCTGAATTTCGAGCGCCAGTTGCGAACCTTTGCTTTATTCCTCGACGAGCTGAAAGGTGATGTGCGGGCGGATCTGCGGACTTTGGATCAGGCGCGGCAGAGCTTTGAGATTCAAAGCAATGCCAAGGCCTTGGCGGATCGGCGGGTGGAGAGCAGTGAGCTTTCCCTTCAGGCGGGGCGAGTGCAGGTCCGGGATGTCGTGGATGCCCAGACTGCTCGAGTTCAGGCTTACAACGCGGCGACCGCGGCCTTGGTCGACTACCATCTGACTCGGTTGCGGCTCCTGCTGGACATTGGCGTGTTGAAATCTGATCTGCCCAAGTTCTGGTTGCAGGCGGGAGACTTGCCCAAACCGCAGGATGGCAGCGTTGTTCCCAAGTTGCCAACAGCTGCCGACACGTTGATCACCCCCGAACAGCTTTTCGAGAAATGACGCTATCGATCTCCACTCGCTCAACCGAACTTTTGCATCATGGATAATTCTGCCCATCCGCCCGCTGCCACGGGCTCTTCCCGTAGGGTGACCCGCATTGCGGGAGCCGCCATCGCCGTGGTGGTCGTCATCTTGTTGATTGTGCGGCCCTGGAGTGCGCCGCCTGCTCAGCAGAACGAGTGGCATCAGGTGCGCCGCGGAGATCTGCTGATCAGCGTGGTTGAGGGTGGCGCGCTCAAGGCGGTCAAGGAATCGATCATCCGCAGTGAGTTCGAGGGAATCTCCCGGATTATTCATATTGTTCCCGAAGGCACGGAAGCCAAGAAGGGAGACCTGCTGGTGGAGTTGGACTCCTCCGATCTCAAAGATCGGCTCAATCAGCAGGAGGTGATTTATCAGAACAACGAGTTCAGCTTCGTTCAGGCGAAGGAAAACCTGAGCATTCAGCAGAGTCTGGGCGAGAGCCAGATCAAGGAGGCGGAGCTGCGGGTGGAGTTTGCCAAGTCCGACCTGGACAAATACATCGAGGGCGATGCTCCCCAGCAGATCAACACCCAGACCAACAACATCATCATTCGCAAGGAGCAACTCCAGCGCGCCCAGGACAAGCTGGACTGGACGCAGCAGCTCTTCAAGAAAGGTTACGCGTCGAAGTCGGAAGCGGAGGCGGATGCGCTGAGTCTGATGACATCCCGCATCTCCCTGGATCAGGCGGAGGAGGAGCTGAGGCTTTTTCGAAAGTATGACATGCCGAAGAGCCAGCGTCGGCTGGAGTCCGCCTGGGAACAGGCGAAAATGGAGCTCCAACGACTCCGGCATCGAACGTCGAATCAGATCGCGCAAGCAGAGGCCAATCTGCGAACCAGCCAGCGGGCTCTGGAGCTGACCATGGAAAAGCTTAAGGAGCTGAGGCAGCAGTTGGAGAACTCCAAAATCAAAGCGCCACAGGACGGCCTGGTGGTCTATGCCTCGAGCAGCTCCATGGACCGGGGGGGGCAGACCCTCATCGAGGAAGGCGCTCAGATCCGTCAGCGCCAGGAGATCATTAAACTTCCGGACGTTTCCCAGATGATCGTCGAGATTCGAGTTCACGAGTCGCACGTGTTGCAAATTCATCCCGGGCTGACGGCGTTTGTAACGGTTGACTCCCTGCCGGATCGCCGATTCAAGGCGAGCGTGACCAAAGTGGCGGTGTTGCCCAACTCTCAGGATCGTTGGTTCAATCCCAATCTCAAGGTCTACTCGACCGAGGTGTTGATCCAGGACGATCTGCCCGATCTCAAGCCTGGCGCCTCTGCGCGGGCCGAGATTATCGTGACCAACCTGGTGAATGCCCTGAGCGTTCCTTTGCAATCCGTGACCACGGTCAAAGGTAAGCAGGTTTGCTACATCCAGTCGGGCTCGGGTAGCGTTCCCACTCCGGTTCAGGTGGGGTTCTTCAACGACCAGTTCATCGAGATTCGGGCTGGGCTCAAGGAAGGCGACCGAGTGCTGCTCTCCCCGCCGGTCGCGACCGATGATGCCGAGATGAACGGATCGATCATCACTGCCACGGATCTCGAGCCTCGAGAGCCTCGCGCTGTCGCTGAGAATCCCAAGTCGGGCAGCCGCACTCAATGAACCAGCCTCGTCAACGTCGTCGCCGTGGCGGAGGAAGGTTCTGGTTCCTCCTGATGGCGGTAGTGTGCGTTGGCGGGGTGGTGCTTTGGCAGCGCTGGGATCATGCGACCGAGGCGGTCTACCCCGCGAACGCCTTCTACGAGGTGAAGCCGGGGCCAATGCTGGTCTCAGTGGTGGAGGATGGGACGCTGCGCGCCGTCAACGAGACGGTGATTCGCAGCAACCTGGAGGGCATGGCTCGCATTCTGAGCCTAGCTCCGGAGGGTTCCTACGTGGAGAAAGGCGATTTGTTGGTGGAGTTGGACAGCTCGGCGCTGCGAGACCGATTGAACCAGCAGGAGATCGAGTATCAGGATGCAGTTTTCATGTTGGAGCAGGCTGGTCAGAATCTGAAAATTCAGGAGAGCCTGGCCGAGAGCCAGATCAAGGACGCGGAGCTTCGCGTGGAACTTTCTCAGGCAGACCTTGAAAAATACCGTCACGGCGATGCTCCCTTGCAGATCCGTACTGCGGAGTCGAGGATGAAGGTTTTGCGTGAGCAAGTGCGCATAGCGCAAGAACGTTCGGCTCGGACCGAGGTGCTCTTCAAACTGGGGAACGCCACCAAATCCGAAGTGGAGGCGGATAGTCTTACTCTTAAGCGCGAGCAGCTTGCCTTGGCTCAGTACGAGGAGGACCTGCGGCTGATCAAGAAATTTGACCAGCCCAACATGCTTCGGCAGATGGAGTCTACTCTGGGCAAGGAGCAGCTGGAATTGGCGCGCCTCAAGCAGCGGACGAGCAATGAACTGGCGCGGGCGCAGGCCGATCTGAAGACGAGTCAGCGGTCCTTGGATCTCTTGGAAGAGACGCTTCAGCAGCAGAAGGGGCGGCTTCAAAACGCCAAAATCTTCGCTCCCCAGCCCGGTCTCGTTGTCTACGCCGAGGTTAACCCCTGGCAACTGTCCAATCTGGGCGGAGGAGATGAGGGAAGATCGCGCGGTCGCGAGATGGGGGCGGCTGGATTTCGAGACGGCTCTGGGATTCTTCGCGGTCCGGGAGGAGGCGGGGGAGAGCGTCGAGGCCGGTCGAGGGGCGGCAACTCCGGAGGGGGTGGCACTGGCGGCGGTGCGCGCAGTGGGACTCCGTCCGTGGCGGGCGGCTCTTCCTCTTCCGTGCTCGCGGGACAGAGCACTCTCGGTGGCGGAAGTACAGCGTCCTCGTCCGCCTCAGTCGGGACGGGAGGTTCCGCAGGAGGCGGCGGACGGGGCTCCGGCAGCAGCGATTTCTCGTCCTCCTCGGGAGGCGGACAGCGTTCGGGAAGCCCATCCTTCAGCTCCTTCTCTTCGCTCCGACAAAGCTCGACACCGGCCGCCAACGCTTCGACCGCCCAAACGGCGGACTCCAGCAGCCTGGCTTCCAGCGCATCCTCTAGCGCGGGTGCTCAGGGTTACGCGTTCGGGACTGGCTCGGGTAGTTTTCGGTCTAGTTCGTCCAGTTCAGGCGGAAACTCATCCTTCATCGATTGGTCGGCCAGTCCATCCGTGATCGCGGAAGGGGCCATGGTGCGGCAGCGACAGGAACTGATCCGACTTCCAGATGTCTCTCGGATGCTTGTGGAGATCAAGATTCCGGAGTCGCGAGTGCGGCAGGTTCAACAAGGTGCGCCCGCGGTAGTCCGGATTGAGAACCGGCCCGATCGCAGGTTCCGCGGCAGCGTTCGACGCGTGGCGTTGCTGCCCGACGCACAGTCTAGCTGGCTCAACCCGAATGCAAAACTCTACGGGACCGAGGTTCTCATTGAGGACGAACTCGAAGGGCTTAAGCCCGGCGTATCGGCGCGCGCTGAGATCATCGTTACCAATATCGCCCGCGCCCTCAGTGTGCCCATTCACTCGGTGGTGGCGCAGCCAGGCGGATCGGTGTGCTATGTGAAACGTGGGAATGCGGTTGTCCCGGTATCGGTGACGACCGGTCTTTTTAATGATCGCCTGCTCGAAATCACCTCTGGGCTCCGGGAAGGCGACTTGGTCCTGCTCGCTCCGCCGCGGAACGAATCGATGGAGATCGAGGCCGAATCGGGTCCTGCGGGCACCAATAGCTCCCCGGCTTCGGCTGATCCGAAAGACCGGTCGGTCGTCCCAGGCGCACCTGCCATTGGTGAGCGTCAGCGAGATAACCGGGCGCCGCGGGCGGCAGAGGCCCCAGCCCGGTCCGAGTCATCGAGGGAGGAGGCTGTCCGCCCGACGCAAGACGGTGCTGCGGTAGACTCACAGGAAGCTCCTCGCGAGCGTTCGAACCGACGTGGTCGACGTCCTCGCGGTCAGAATCCCCAGCCTGAAGACCCAGAGAATCCGGCTCCCAGTCCGTCTCCGGACCCGAAGCCTTAGCCATTTGAATGAAGCAGGACCCGATTATCCGTATTGCCGCAGTTGAGAAGACCTACCACATGGGGGAGGTCGAGGTTCGTGCGCTTCGGGGTGTTAACCTGGACGTCATGCCGGGCGACTATGTGGCCATCATGGGCCCCTCGGGTTCCGGCAAATCCACGCTGCTGAATCTGCTGGGATGCCTCGATCGCCCCACTTCAGGCGGGTATTTTCTGGGAGGGGAGGATGTCTCACAGATGGATGACGACGAACTCTCTGAGGTTCGAGGCAGGAAAATCGGTTTCATCTTCCAGTCCTACAATCTGATTCATCAACTCTCGGTCATCGAGAACATCCAGATGCCCTTGTTCTACCAGGGGTTGGATACCCCGCGGAACAACCAGCGATGCGAGACGTTTGCGAATCTGGTGGGATTGGCTCAACGGTTAGATCATCGGCCGAATCAGCTTTCCGGCGGACAACAGCAGCGTGTGGCGGTGGCTCGCTCGCTGGTCAACGATCCCCTCATGATCTTGGCCGACGAGCCGACTGGCAACCTCGACTCCAAGACCGGCAACGAGATTCTGGACCTGATGGATCGTCTCAACCACTCCGGTAAGACGATTGTATTGGTCACGCACGATCCCAAGACCGCGGCGCGCGCGCGTCGGGTGGTCCACATGCGCGACGGGGTCATTGACCACATTGATGTTCATGAGCCCCGGCCGATGCCGGCGGAGTTTTCCACCCCAGTCGCCGAGGCGGCCGACCAGGCGGCCGAAGGACAGTCGGCCTTTCAGCGGCTGATACGGCCGTTGCGAACGGTTCAGGTCGGCACCAAGAGCCTTTTGCTGCACAAGCTGCGCTCGGCACTGACCATGTTGGGAATCATCTTCGGCGTGTGCTCGGTCATCGCGATGTTGGCAATTGGTGAAGGGGCCTCCTTTGAAGCCCAGGAAGCGATCAAGAAGCTTGGTAGTGCCAATATTATCATCCGCGCGGTCAAACCTCCTGAGGACAGCAAAGGCAGCAGTTCCGCGTCGGGCCGAGGTTCGGTGATCGAGTATGGCCTGACTTATAAGGACGCAAACCGCATCAAGTCGACGATTCCGGGCATACGGCATGTGCTTCCCATGCGGATCATCCGAGAGAATGTGCGGTTTTTCCGGAATGAGGTTGCGGGTCAGGTAATTGGAACCTATCCCATCTACAAAGAGATCTCGGGATTGGACAACCTGCGGGGGCGGTTCATCAGCGAGACCGATGACCTGCATCAAAACAATGTGTGCGCGATTTCGTCCGGATTGGCGCGGCGACTCTTTCCCTATCAAGATCCTCTTGATCAGGAGATCAAGATCGGAGCCCATTACTATCAGGTGGTGGGCCTCGTGCGCGAAACGAGCACGGAGGAAAAGCGTCCGCAATCGGGGGAAACCACGGGGCAGGCGTTGGACAACAACGTGTATATCCCGCTTTCCGCCGCCCGCAATCGATTCGGAGAAACCTTGTTCCGCCGTTCCGCTGGAAGCCAGGAGCAGGAGCGGGTGCAGCTCCATCAAATCACCCTGCAGTTTGCCAGTTCGAGCGATGTAGAGACGGCAGTGCCTCAAATTGAAGGACTGCTGAAGCATTTTCACACCAAGAAGGACTACGAACTCATTGTGCCGTTGCAGCTGCTTCGCCAGGCCGAACAGACGAAGCGTCTCTTCAACATCGTTCTAGGGTCGATTGCCGCCATTTCGCTTTTGGTCGGCGGTATTGGCATCATGAACATCATGCTCGCCACGGTGACGGAACGGACCCGGGAGATCGGCGTTCGGAGGGCGTTAGGGGCGAAGCAGCGTGATATCACCACGCAATTCCTGGCGGAAGCGATCGTTCTATCGATCGGCGGTGGTATCGTGGGAGTGATCTTGGGAGTATTGACGCCTTTGGTGGTGTCTCAGCTGACTGACATTCGGACGATCGTCACTCCATTGTCAGTGATCATGGCCTTTGGAATCTCGGGGGCGGTTGGAGTGATCTTTGGTTTATACCCGGCGGCGAGCGCGGCCAAATTGGATCCGATCGAAGCCCTGCGGCACGAGTGAGGAAGTGCGGCGGCGGCGTTTGGAGTGCTGTAGGCCTCTACAGCTTTTTGGTGCCCCCGGAGGGGGATCCCAGCTCCGCTGGGGAGGGGAAAGCGGCAGAGGGCTGCCGCACTCCATAGGCCACACTTTCTCGCGAAGCGTTTGGAGTGCTGTAGGCCTCTACAGCTTTTCGGGCCCCCGGAGGGGGATCCCAGCTCCGCTGGGGGGGGGAAGGCGGCAGAGGGCTGCCGCACTCCATAGGCCGCACTTTCTCGCGAAGCGTTTGGAGTGCTGTAGGCCTCTACAGCTTTTTGGTGCCCCCCGGAGGGGGATCCCAGCTCCGCTGGGGAGGGGAAAGCGGCAGAGGGCTGCCGCACTCCATAGAAGGATGTCGAAGCGGACGAAGCTGGCTCAGCTTCCTCATCCTCCTGCCATGGCACCGACGATGAGAAGCGGTTCGCGGCCCGCGGTCACCGATTCCGGCAGGGGCGTGTCCTGCGATTCGTGAGAGAAGTCCTCTCGACAGGCGAAAAAGCGGATGAATGGTCGGCGTTGGCGAGTGCCATGATCTCGGATGGTTCCTCGGAGAGAAGGATAGGCCGACTCGAGTTGATCGAGCGCGGCTCCCAGCGTCACCGGTTCCTCCACGGATAGACGCACCTCCTCCTCCTGCACTCGAGCGATGGTGCGCAGGTGATACGGCAGCACAACTCGGATCTCGCTCATGGCAAGGTCTGAACTTCGACCGACAAAACCCCAGGTAGGTCGCGAACGATGGGCGACCACGTGTTGCCGCTGTCCGGAGAGACATAGACCTGCCCGCCAGTCGTTCCAAAGTAAACACCGCAGGGGTCTAGCTGGTCGACGGCCATGGCATCGCGAAGCACATTTACATAGCAGTCGCCTTGGGGCAGGCCCTTGGTCAGGGGTTCCCATTCGTTGCCCCCAGTGCGGCTGCGATAAACGCGGAGTTTCCCGTCGGGCGGGAAGTGCTCGGAGTCGCTCTTGATGGGGACGACATAGATCGTTTCCGGCTCATGAGCATGCACATCGATGGGAAAACCAAAATCTGACGGGAGGTTTCCACTTACCTCGTGCCACATGTCGCCGGCATTGTCGCTGCGCATGATATCCCAGTGCTTTTGCATGAAGAGTACTTCGGGACGCGAGGGGTGCATGGCGATCCGGTGAACACAATGTCCCACCTCGGCGGTGGGATCGGGCAGTTCGTATTGCGACTTAAGCCCGCGATTGATCGGCTTCCAGCTTTGTCCACCGTCGTCCGTCCGGAAGGCGCCCCCGGCTGAGATCGCGATGTAGATGCGTTCGGGTCGTGTGCGATCCAGGATGATGGTGTGGAGTCCCATTCCTCCCGCCCCGGGTTGCCACAGGTTTCCCTTAGCTCCACGCAGGGCGGGGAGCTCTTGCCAACTCTTCCCGCCATCCGATGTGCGGAACAGGGCTGCGTCTTCGGCCCCGGCGTACACGAGATCAGGGTCGGTTGGTGAAGGTTCCAAGTGCCAGATGCGTTTGAATTCCCAGGGGTGTTGAGTGCCATCGTACCACTGATGCGTGCCCGGGGTGCCGTCGTATTTGAACTCGTTCCCGACGGGTTCCCAGGTTTGCCCCCCGTCATTCGAGCGCTGAATCATTTGGCCAAACCACCCGCTGGTCTGGGAGGCATAGATTCGGTTGGGATCGGCCGGAGATCCCTTGAGATGATACATCTCCCAACCCGCAAAATGAGGCCCGCTGACCTTCCACTGCTGACGTTTACCGTCGGACGTGAGGATAAAGGCCCCTTTCTTGGTGCCGACCAGAACTCGGATGGTGCTCATAGGTTATTCATTGAAACCGGATTCTTCACACAGAGACGACGAAGAAGTGAGTGCGGAAAGGACATCGCCCTCTTGGCGAATTGTCAAGCGATGGGGAGGGGGCGTAGGCCGTGAGTTGCGATTTAACGTGCCTACGGTGGGTTACCATGGGAGTTGATCCCGCCTGGTCAGTCTGCTTACACTCCCACGACCACTACGAAGCCCATTGCCATGAAAACAGCCCTCACCACCCTCGGGATAATCTGGATTGTCACTGCGACTCTTCTTGCCGCCGAGTTTCCCCGCGTCACGCAAGTGGAGCTGCAGCCTCTCAAAGCTCAGGTCCGCCGAGTCGTTGAAGCGATGAACCATTTGGGGTTTCCGCTGGCCCCGTCGGACCAGCAACAGTTGGACGCCGCTCTGGCCAATGAGGATGGCAATTCGGCGCGCGATGGTCTGCAGCAAGTGCTCGACCGGTATGCGCTCTACGGGGTGCACATTAATCCGGAGATGCGGGTGAAGGTGAGCGCCGGGCCCGCGAAACCCATTTTGAATGAGCAGGGGTGGATGCAATTCTTGGTCAAGGTTCACAATGAATCAGGGACCACCGCGGAGTTGAAGGCGGAGAGCCCCAACGGCAGCGAGTTGTTTCGTCGAGAAGGAGACCGGAGGGCTCTTGGCGCGCAGGACGATCTGTGGCTGGACTTGCGGATGTTCAACACCCAGCCGCTCAACGAGAAGTTGAGCGGTCTGGAGTTGGAGTATCGAATCATCCAGCTCTATAGCCGCGATGCCGGAAAGCGCGAAGCCAAGATGAGTTTTAATGTGGGGCAGGGGACCCAGGACATCGGATTCCGCAACGAGGTGGATCTGCTGTTTGACTGTCGGCCGGCGCAATCGATCACTCTGCGGGTCAAGGACGAGAACGGCCACGCCACCACCGCATCCTTTGAGATCCGCGATGCGGCTGGACGGGTGTATCCGTCGCAGGCCAAGCGGCTGGCTCCCGACTTTGGCTTTCATCCCCAGGTCTACCGAGCGGATGGTGAGAAGATCCGGCTGCCAACCGGAACCTACACCATTGATTTCAACCGCGGTCCGGAGTCTATCCCTGAGCGAAGAACGGTGCTGGTCGCGGCCGACACTCGCGAGTTGAAGTTTCAGTCCAGGCGCTGGATTGATCCCTCGCTGAAGGGTTGGTGGTCGGGCGATCATCATATCCATGCCGCAGGCTGTGCTCACTATGTTAAGCCCTCCGAAGGCGTTCATGCACCTGACATGCAGCGCCACATTGTGGGAGAGGATCTCAAGGTTGGGGCCAACCTGACTTGGGGACCTTGCTTTGACTATCAAAAGCAGTTTTTCACCGGCAAGGACGATCGGGTTTCCAGCTATCCTTATCTGTTGCGCTATGACATTGAGGTTTCGGGATTCGGGTCGCACGAGAGCGGCCATCTGTGCCTGCTTCGGTTACGGGACCAGATGTACCCGGGTGGAGACTCGAAGCATCACTGGCCGAAGCTGGGCTTGAACACCCTTCGCTGGGCCAAGGCTCAGGGAGCACTCGTCGGGCCGGCGCACTCTGGATGGGGATTGGCGACTAAATCGACGGATCTACCCAACTACGAGGTGCCGCCGTTCGATGGAATTGGAGCGAACGAATACATCGCCGATGTCACGCATGTGGTGCCAGGGCCGGATGGCAAGTTGGTGCCCGCTGTGGACTTTATCTCCACCGTCGACACGCCGTTCGTCTGGGAACTCAACATTTGGTATCACACCCTGAATGTCGGATACCGAACCCGTATTAGTGGCGAGACCGACTTCCCCTGCATTTACGGGGAGAAGGTAGGTCTTGGTCGGAGCTATGTACATCTCGGCCCCAAGCTGGACTACAATGCTTGGTGCGAAGGAATCAGGGCGGGGCGCAACTATGTGGGTGACGGAAAGAGCCACTTGATGGGCTTTTCCGCGAACGGACAGGTGATGGGAGAAGGCGATAGCACCTTGCGGCTGTCCCAAGCCGGTCCGGTGAAAGTGACTGCTCAAGTCGCTGCCCGGCTGCCTGAGGCCATCAATCCCTACTTCGCGAACAAGGTTAAGGCGTCTCCTCCCTGGGGCGGCAGCGGCGTGAGGCCATTCTGGAGCATCGAGTGGGCGCGGCTGGGAGAGTCCCGTCGCGTGCCGGTGGAAGTCTTGGTGAACGGGTATCCGGTGGCCCGGAAGGAAATCGAAGCCGACGGACATCTGGAGGATGTCTCCTTCGATGTGCCGATTGAGAAGAGCAGTTGGGTAGCGCTGCGAATTCTCCCGTCGTCCCATACCAATCCGATCTTTGTCGAGGTGGGTGGGCAGCCGATCCGTGCGTCCCTCAAGAGCGCGGAGTGGTGTCTGGCGAGCTTGCGCCAATGCCGTCAGCAGAAGGAGCGGTTCATGGATGCCGATGAGAAGGACGATTTCAAGAAGACCTACGATCACGCGGAGCAGACTTATCTGAAGCTCATTGAAGAATGTCGCCAGGCGGGCGGTCGGAAATAAGCGCGGGGACGTATTGCCCGCGGAACACACGGACCACACGGATCTAAAAAGTGACCTGCGAGGGCCGGGCCGACTGACGTTACTGTTGTCTGTGTGATCCGCGTGTTCCGTGGGCCAAAATATTGGTAAGAACTCTGAATCTAATTCTATGTCTGATCATCATGCGAAGGTTGTTTGGAAGTGCACCAGCCCGGATTTCCTGAAGGGGAAATACTCCCGGGAGCACACGTGGGCTTTCGATGGGGGTGCCACCGTGATCGCTTCTTCATCCCCCTCAGTGGTCCCGCTACCTTATTCCAATCCCGCGGGGGTGGATCCGGAGGAGGCTTTCGTGGCGTCCATCTCGAGCTGTCATATGCTGACCTATCTTTACCTGGCCGCCAAGAAAGGGTTCCAGATCGATAGCTACGAGGATGACGCGGTGGGAGTGATGGCAAAGGGGCCTTCAGGTGTGCCTTGGGTTAGCGCGGTGACACTTCATCCGAAGATCGTCTACAGCGGAGACCGGCTGCCCACCCGTGAGGACGAGGATCAGTTGCATCACGTCGCCCATGACCAGTGTTTTATCGCCCAGTCGGTGAAGACTGAGATCTCTGTTGCCCATGCGTGATCTCACCCCTGCCTTCTGGATCAAGACCACAAACAAAAGGTCACGAGCCCTGGTTGGACTCGTGACCTTTGCATTTAAACTCGCTGGAATCGGACCAGCTCTCTGACCACTCGCCGCCGCTATGCGCGATGGTGGGGTAGGGGCCGGGCCGCGTCTGCTTCAGATGAACTCGTTGAAGAGGTTCTCGAGATATTCTTGTCGGCCACTTTCCTGGGTCTTGACCTCACCCATCTTGAGGGCGTAGGCGGTCAGATCTTTGAAGCCGACTTTGCGTTTCTCGATCTGCTTCCCGATGCCGGAATCCCAGGAGCGGTAGCGGTGTTTGACGAATTCCGCGAGCCGTCCGTCTTTGCGGATGGCTGCCGCGATCTTCAGGCCGCGCGCGAAGGTGTCCATGCCGGCGATGTGGGCGTGGAAGAGATCGGCGGGATCCACACTCTCACGACGCAGCTTGGCATCGAAGTTAGTTCCGCCGGTGGTGTATCCTCCGTATTTGAGAATACTGAGCATGCACTGGGTGGTGAGGTAGAGGTCGGTCGGGAACTGATCGGTGTCCCAGCCGAGGAACAGGTCGCCCATGTTGGCGTCCATGGAACCCAGGGCTCCGGCTGCGCCGGCAACTTCCAGCTCGTGCTGCATGCTGTGGCCGGCCAGGGTAGCGTGATTGGTTTCGAGGTTCAGCTTGAAGTGCGGGAGCAGATCAAACTCCCGCAGGAAATTCAGGCAGGCCGCGGCGTCGGAGTCGTACTGATGCTTGGTAGGTTCCTTGGGCTTGGGTTCGATGTAGAACTGTCCTTTGAACCCGATCTTCTTCTTATAATCGACGGCCATCTGCATGAAGGTCGCCAGGTGTTCCATCTCGCGCTTCAGATCGGTGTTGAGCAGCGTGCTGTAACCTTCCCGACCACCCCAGAACACGTAGCCTTCGCCCTTGAGTTCCTGGGTCAGGTCGAGAGCAGTCTTGACCTGGGCGGCTGCGAACGCGAATGCGTCGGCGTTGCAGCTGGTGGCGGCGCCGTGCATGTAGCGCGGATGAACAAAGTTTTGAGCAGTGCCCCAGAGCAGCTTGATGCCGGTCGCTTTTTGCTGTGCCTTCAGCAGGGTGGCGATGGTGTCGAGATACTTGTTGGATTCGCGGAGGGTCTTGCCGTGAGGAGCGACGTCGCGGTCATGCCACGCATAGAACGGGGCGCCCAGCTTCTCACAGAACTCGAAGAATACCGGCACACGACGCTTCGCGCGCTCGATGGAATTGTCCTTGGTGTTGCGATCCCAAGGACGGTCCCAGGTTCCCCATCCGAACATGTCGGAACCATTTCCACACATCGTATGCCAGTAGACGACGGAAAAGCGGAAATGATCCTTCATCGGTTTGCCTTCTACCAACTCGGTCGCGTTGTAGTGCTTAAAGGCAAAAGGATTTCGGGACTTCGGTCCTTCGAACTGAATTTTCGGGATCTTGGGAAACGCTGCAGGCATAGTGACAGTTAAAATTGGTTTTCGTTAATTTTCGGGAGCAAAACTGAGCCTTGGGGCCGTCGCTGGCAAGCCGGAAAGCGGCCGGCGTTCCGGAGCCGGCGGGTGATTTGAACTTGAGAGGGTTCTCTAGAAACACAGGCTCGCGATCGAGCCGTGAGGAACCTGCAGGGTTCTCAAGGATTAGCCGGTGGTCGACGCCGCGCATAGACCACCGGTTTAAGGTCCAAAAGTTCCGTAGCCCGCATGAGGGTGTCACCCCCCCGCTCGAAGACGTGGCATCGCTGCGCGATGCTCAGTTTTTTTTATCGATTCCGGGGATCTTCGATCACCCGGCTAATCTCTAGGACCCCGCGGGGTCTTGAAGTCAAAATGATTGGTTCCATCCGACTTCGGGTGCCTGAGAAACCCTTTGCGCATCTCCCCTACGTCTGATCGCACTAGAAGCCGCCTGTCGCTGAGCAGCTTACTCGGCCGGTCTGAGGAGTGATCGGGCTTCGGCTTCACTGGCGGGCATTGGCCAGATGACATCGGCCGATCCGGTGAAGGCTTGCCACAGCGATGCACGGGCGGCCGTCGCCGTTGGTTGGGCAAGCATGCCGCCATCGTCCACCAGATTCTCTCCCACGGAATACAATTTGAACTCGTGGCGTGGTTCTCCACGAGTGTAGCGCAGCGGCAAGCCGTCGTAAGGATCCCGCAACGGGGTTTTCAAATATTCCGGCGTCAGAGAGTCGAGCGTCGGAGGATAGCTCCCATGTCGAAGGTGGTAGCGTTGCAGCGCGATGGCCGCGATGACCAGGCGTTGCTGGGCTTCGGCGCGTAGAGCCCGTTTGAAAGAATTGGCCAGCGACGGCAGCAGGAGCTGGGACAGGGCGGTGCGCAACTCAGCAAACGGGCTCCCCTCGCTGAGTTGCGCGATCGCGTTGGTGGTCGTGTGGATTTGTGTTGCGAGGTCGCGAGCCGAAGCACCTGAGGCCGCCCGGCGAAGCGATTCAATCATGGATTGGACGTGTTCCAGCATCACGGCTTGATCGGTCGGCCAGAAGAGGTGACGCCACATCACGGAGCGGGATGCGCGTCCGGTTTGAGGCACGGCCGACGCTAGGAATTCGAAAAAGTCGGCTGGAGTGCCTGGGGTGCCTCCCGATAGGGCGCTCTCCGAAACCGCCAAAAAGTTGGAGGTCGAGAGCCTGGCCTCTTCGAAACCGCTCAGGGCGAAAACGCGTTCTCCAGCCAAACCTTGGGCCATTGGGGCCTGCGCTTGAACTTTCGTCCAGACCTCCTGCAAGCGCTCGAGATCATTCGGACTTAGCAAACCTGAGTGAACCAGCTGCCAGGAGATCGGTAGTGCCACAGCCTGAATGGAGATCTGGACGAGTTGCGAGATGAATAGGGGCTCACGTTGGAGATGCATCGCGAGGCGGAGCAAGGCCTCGGCGTCGTCTACCGCGCTCGTTGGATGTCCGGCCATAAGCTCAGAAGCCGCATGAGCGCTGAGGCAGTTGGCAAGCCGCTTCATCGGAGCCAAGTGACGCAGGGGTAATCGCATCCCCGCATCATAATTCAACGCGGCATCGAGGTAGGGTTTGTGAATCGCGGCGCGGGCGGCCGCGAGCGGTTCGGCCATCGGGGCAAGGTGTTCCCGCCACTGCTCCCAGGTCACCCGGTTGGTTTCGCTGTCGGATGCGCCGGTGGACAACTTCCAATGGGGGAGGTGTTTCCAGCGGATAGCGTTGCCATTGGTGGAAAGTGGAAACCTCGGCATGTGCTCGGTGGCCCAGGGCAGTCCGCTCAAGCCGGCCATCGCCTGCACCACCTGGTGGTAGCCATTTTGATCTGGCGGCGGTGCGGCGGGCGCGAGTTCCTGCCAGGTTAACTTCTCTCCTTTGGAAGTGAGCTCCTGCCGTACTCGTTCGAGACGTTGCTCACCTTTACGGCGCTCCATCCAGGCGGCGCTGAGGATGAGGAGCATAAGAGCGCCTGCGGCTGCCCCGAGACGGAGCTTCCAACGGAAGGAGATCATAAGTGCTTCACTGGACGGGTGCCCATGGCTTGCATTTGTAGTCCATTCTCCTCGGATGGCAAGGAGGGAGGGGGATCCCCAGCTGCGCTGGGGGGGCAAAGCGGTAGAGGTCTCTGAGTATTACCCACAAGTTCTTCGACCAGATGTTAGAATCCCGCAGGGATTCCGCCTCAAAGCCCAGGGTTGGCGCGAAGCGGGAGCGCCTACCCTGGGTTAGTCGTTATTTTCTCACAACCCCAACGCGGGTTGCGACTGGATCGGCCAACACCCCCAAACAAACCGCAACCCACGATGGGGT